>JAATFW010000005.1 GCA_015654985.1 Sphingobacteriales bacterium
TAACAAGTTCATTATACCACTGCGAATAATCGTCATTTCTGCTTGTAATACCCTTACTCATAATAATTCTTCAATATTTTTTTCGTAATTTTAACACAAATATTCAGACAGCAAAGTTATAAAACTAACCGGGCTAAAAAATAATAATCAATGCAACCTTTTCCCCGGAAATGCGTCTAATAAGATATATAATGAAGACAGGGATTGATTGGAGACTTAACACACACGGCAATGAAAAAATTATTATTACCGGCCCTTGCATCAGCAGCTTTGCTGCTGGGGGCGTGCTCTACTGCCAATAAGCTGGCACAGCAGAGCAGCAACAATGATGATGTATATTATTCCGAAGCAAAAGCCAAAGAGGTAGATTATACACAGCAAAAAGAGCAAACCTATCGCACTGACGAACAGTTATACGGCGATGGGAATTACAATACAGACGACAATATTGATTATGACTACGACTATGGGTATGCATCCAGGTTAAACAGGTTCTATTATGTGTCGCCATGGAGAACTTATTACGACAGTTGGTACAGCTACAGTTACGACCCCTGGTATAACTATGGTTATGACCCCTATTACAGTCCATGGGGCGGCTATGGTTCCGGGTTCTCCCTGTGGTTAGGTTTCGGAGCATTCTCCCGCAACAACTGGGGGTATAATCCGTGGGCCAGTTACTATGGCTATCCTTATACTGGTAATTACTGGGGGCCGGTATCCTATTACGGATATGGTGGTTATTATGGAAACGGAGGAGCAGTGAGGCGGAATAATCCACGCCCCTATCTTGGCTCAGGGAACCCCAATGCCGGAAGAGATGCAAACAGGGGTGTGTCCCCGGCAACAAGAAGCTATGATGGAAATGGCAGGGCTGTTTACAGTCCGGGAAGAACCGGTACAACTTCTTCTGAGGGCACTACAACTACAAGGCCGGTGAGGACCGAACGTCCTGCATCTGAACAAAGCAGGCCAGCAAGAGTTGAACGCCCCACAAGAGAGCCATCTGTAGATCGTTCCCCCTCAACTACAAGCAGCAGTCCGCGTTCATCCGGAGGAACCAGCAGCAGTGGTGGTAGTAGCAGCAGCGGCAGTGGAAGCAGCAGTGGTGGTAACTCCAGGCCAAGCAGAGGATCGAGGTAATACTTTATTTAAAGAATCAGATTATGAAATTTAAACATATATTGATGGTGGTCGCAGCTACTGCGGTCACCCAGTTATCATATGCACAGTTTAATCAGGATGCTCTGCGATTTTCCAGATTCGAGCAAGGTTCTACATCCAGGATGAAAGCAATAGGTAATGCATCAACTGCTGTAGGCGGCGATTTAAGCTCCATTAGCGGTAATCCGGCAGGTTTGGGATTTTTCAACAAATCAGAATTCGCCATTACCCCTGAATTTGATAGTTCCAATATTTCCTCCACATATTTCGGGCAGAAGGAAAACGACAGCAAAAATCAATTTAACCTTAATAACATTTCTATCGTTTTTAACTCTCCAACGAAAGTTCCTGTTGGTTCCGACCCTACAAAAGGTATTCTGAGCGTAAATTACGGATTGTCGTGGAACAGGACCAATAATTTCTATGACAATCTCTTTCTTGCAGGAAGAAACCCCAATAATTCTATCGCCGATTTCTTGGCTGAACAGGCAAATCTGGTTGGCGGAAGCACAGATGATTTATATAATGCCCGCAATCCGCTCGGCTGGTGGGGATACGAACATTACCTTACCGATAGTCTTGGACAGGATGCATACGGAAATTATTATGGTCCTGTTACGTATTTAAATGCAGATCAAACATTGACTCAACGTACTACCGGGGGCCAGAATGAATTTAATCTTGCTATAGGAGCAAATTACAGCAATCAGCTATATCTCGGTTTCAGTGCAGGTTTTACAAGCTTACGGTATAATACCTATTCTACATTTACAGAAGTTGGAGATGTTGACGGGGCAACTCCCGGAACTTCTGAAGGATATACTACCTTCTATGATTTTAATGCAGAAACAACAGGAAGTGGTTTTAACTTTAAGCTGGGGCTGATTTATAAGCCTACTAATGCTGTAAGGCTGGGCGCTTCTTTTACAAGCCCTACCTGGTACTCTATTGAATCTGACACCGAACTGGGCCTGGAGACTTTCTATGATGGCGGAGATAAATTCCCGAAAGCCCCCGAACCTTTTACTGACAACTACGATCTGAGAACGCCTCTTAAAGTAAATGGAGGATTAGCGGTCTTTTTCCAGCAATACGGATTTGTATCAGCTGATGTAGAATATGTAGATTATGCCGGCATGAAACTAAGCGGTTATGAGACTGCCGCTGATGATAACCGCAGAATTGCCGATCTCTATAAATCAGTGGTCAATGCCCGTATTGGAGCAGAGGGAAAACTTAACAGTAATTTAGCTGTCAGGGCCGGGTATAATTATCTCGCAAACCCCGAAAAAGGAATCGGCAGTCACACAGATATTATCAGTGGTGGTCTGGGATACCGCATGAACAATGTGTATGTTGATGCCACCTACACGAATGTTTCAAGAAAGCAAACTATCTATCCATACGAAGTAGCTCAGTTAAGCCCTCCCGCAGATTTGAAAAGAAGCTACGATAATATTTATCTCACAATAGGATTTCGCTTCTAAATTGCGCGAAATTTTGGTGTGAGTTCTATAATCTCACAATAAAACAAGGAGAGCAGGCAATAAAAAATAATTATTACCTGCTCTCCTTGTTTTTTATTAATTACGTTTTATTATTACTTGTTATTCCTTATAGGGCACATCTTATTATATAATTCCATATAACGAGCCACCCTTTTCTCCAAGCCTGTCTACCTGTCTTTCTGCAGCCGGGTCCTTAATCAGTTCAGGAGCGTGATGAGGTTTTTTGCGGGCGTCAATAATCAGCGGGCCATCACAGCCCCAGTGTTTATATTCAATAAAACTATTGATACCATAAATATCGTGCGAAGGATTACTTCGTGTAAAAGTAACCCAAACCATATTATTGACAGACGCTGCGGTAAAGGGAGCATCATCGCAGAACACAATTAGGGCCAGTCCGTTTAAATCCTGATCCTTTAAATACGCTTCAAGTACTGCAACCTGCTTTTCTGTCTCACTTTCGTTCGTAAAAGGGAGGCATTCAACTGCAAGAACGCCCGGAAGGGCAAGTTTACAGCCTGCAAACAGAGAAGGGATGCTAAATGAAGGTGGAAGTTCTTTCCATAAGTCCCGCTTCTTTTCTCCGGCGGCGGCAAACACCACTTTCGAACCGGAATTCAGCGATCCGCCGCTGTAATCAAGTGTATCAATCGTGGTATTGGTATGAAAATGAAGATCATATCTGAAATCAATTCTTTCCAGCATGTGGATAAGAAATTTTTCAATATCATGGGTATGCAAAGAAGGATCGTCTTCCCTTGCTGAAATAAACAGGTATTTTGCCAGGCTGAGCTGATTTTTACCAAGAATATGATTGGCAATGGTTAGAATTTCCTGCGGTTTACGCTCCCGCAGATAAGGAGTATAACGTTCGCTTCCAATAGCAAAAAGCAACGGATGAACGCCCGCTGCATCTACTGCGTTTACTTCATGTAATCCCGGTATTTCTTTGGGCAGTGCAGAACCTGTAATTTGATGAATGAGAGCACCGAAGCTGGTGTCTTCCTGCGGGGGCCTGCCTACTACCGTAAACGACCATATTGGATTCTTTTTGTGATAAACCCTGTGCACCTTCATCAGGGGAAAAGGATGTACCAGGCTGTAATACCCCAAATGGTCTCCAAAGGGGCCTTCGGGTTTATTTTCGTGGGGATATACGGTACCGGTGATCACAAAATCGGCATCGGAGGAAATGCAGAACCCTTCATCGTCATAGAAATAGCGGAAACGGCGGTTTCCTAATGCCCCGGCGAAGGTCATTTCCGAAAGGCCTTCCGGCAGAGGCATCACTGCAGAAAGAGGATGAGACGGAGGGCCTCCAACAAAAATGCTGACTTTGAGAGGCTGGCCTTTGGCATTGGCTTTCGTTTGATGAACGCCAATCCCCCGGTGCAGCTGATAATGCAGGCCGATTTCTTTATCCTGTATATAGTCGTTTCCTGCAAGCTGAATACGGTACATGCCCAGGTTTGCATTCATGATGCCCGGTTTATCCGGATCTTCGGTGTATACCTGCGGCATGGTAACAAAAGGGCCGCCATCCATCGGCCAGTTCACAATCTGCGGAAGGTCGCTGATACCGGTACGCCCATAATTTACCGGGGCATTCCTGCTGCCTTTTAAGGGCAGGGCAGAGAAGGCAGTTAACGCCACATTCATGTATTTAAATGGATTTTTAATTGCCTTTACCGGGTCGGTTTTCAGGTCAACCAGGATTTTGATCTTTTCAAGGGTATCGCGGAAGATAAACTTAGAGCGGTCAAGGGTACCAAAAAGATTCGATACGGCGGGAAACCTGCAACCCTTAATGTTTTCAAAATAAAGGGCGGGGCCTTCATGCCCGAATACCCGTAAATGAATGGCTGCCATTTCGAGGTAAGGGTCTACTTCCTCCCTGATCCGTATTAAGTGCCCGTTCCTTTCGAGGTCGGCAACACAAGCTTCTAAACTCTGATATCCCATTTGAGGTCAAAGGTAAAGGCTAAAAGCTGAAAGCTAAAGGCCAGGAGCTAAATTAATTTGAGAGAAGCTCAGAAAGTTGAAAGTTGAAGGTTGAAGGTTGAAGGTTGAAGGTTGAAGGTTGAAGGTTGAAAGCTGAAGGTTGAAGGTTGAAGGTTGAAAGTTGAAAGATTTATAAATACAACACATTGTTTATAGCTGTTAATCATTGAGTTGGAAATGTGTTGTACAGTTTGAAAGCTAAAGGCCAAGAGCTGAATTAATTTGAGAAAAGCTCTTGGCCTTTGGCTTTTACCTTTCAACCTTCAACCTTCAACTTTTTGGACTTCTCTCAAATTAATTTTCATTCGCTTGCGCGGTTCAATTTTTCAATGTCTGAAGGTTCAAGCTTCAGTTTGGCTGCCTGGGCAATATCTTCAAGCTGAGCAGTGCTGGTTGCGCTTACAATGGGGGCTGTAATACCGGGATGTGCGATCAGCCATGCAAGGGATACCTGCGCAGGTGTGGCATTGTGCTTTTGGGCTGTTTCATCAAGTGCAGCAAGAACGGCAAGGCCTTTATCATTCAGGTACTTCTTCACACCCTGTCCGCGGGGACTTTTTGAAAGGTCTTCTTCCGACCGGTATTTACCGGTAAGAAAACCGCTGGCCAGGGAATAATAAGAGATCACTCCTATTTTATACTGCTGAACTATTTCTTCAAAATCTTTTTCATATCCTTTGCGTTCTACCAGATTGTATTGAGGCTGAAGGCTTTCATAGCGCGGCAATCCTTTTTCACTGGCTTCGAGGGCTTCACGAAGTCTTTCAGGACTGAAGTTAGATGCTCCAATCACTCTTACCTTTCCTTCACTGATGAGTTTTGAATACGCTTCGAGCGTTTCTTCAACCGGTATGGACGGATCATCGTAATGCGACTGGTACAGGTCGATATAATCGGTCTGCAACCTTTTTAATGAAGCCTCCACTGCCCTGCTGATATACTCTTTGGATAAGCCTTTATCGCCAGGCCCCATTTCTGAACCTACCTTTGTTGCCAGAACAATTTTAGATCTGTTTCCACTTTGTTTCAGCCAGTTGCCTATAATTGACTCTGATTCCCCGCCTTTATTTCCGGGTACCCAGCGCGAATACACATCCGCTGTATCAATGAAATTAAAACCAAGGTCAACAAAAGAGTCAAGCAGCTTGAAAGACGTTATCTGGTTGACTGTCCATCCAAACACATTCCCTCCAAAGCATAAGGCTGATACTTTTAGCTCCGAATTTCCAAGTTTACGATGTTCCATTTGTATTAAGTTTTGATGTACAAAGTAAAGAACAGTTCCGGGAATGTTCAACAGGGAAATGTCATTTATAGAAAGGTCTAATCAAGCAGCACTCCGATATAATAATTAAAGGTATCCGCTTCGAAATTATCCTTGCCGGCGCCGGGCAGATCGATTTCGGTAAAAGAGTCAGAGGGGTGAATAAACGTATATTTTCCTCCCTTAACCCTTACCCTTACGGGCAGATCAAAACCCTTTACATCAGAGATCCAGCGGCAAAAGGTTTTCCCGTCTTTGAACTTTGCCTCAAGGGTTGGAATATTTTTATGCCGCAGATACTGGTCGAACACTTTTGTAAAATCCGTCCCTGATTTGTGGTTTATAAAAGAAATGATTTCCCCGGCGGTGACGGTCTGGTGAAAAAAAGTATGATTCAGTCCTCTGAGGATCTGGCGCCATTTTTTATCGTCGTTAACAACAGTCCTGATCATATTCAGCAGATTCCCTCCTTTATAATACATATCGCCCGAACCTTCCTTATTTACATGATAAGGGCCAATAATGGGAGAGTCATTTTGAATGGCACCACGGGTTCCGTGAACATACTCCTGCCCTGCCTGCTTCCCGTAAATACTTTCAATAAAAAGGGATTCTGAATAGTTTGTAAAACTTTCGTGGATCCACATATCGGCAAGGTCTTTTGATGTGATGTTATTTCCGAACCATTCGTGCCCGCTTTCATGCACAATAATGAAATCCCATTTCATGCCCCATCCGGTTCCGGAAAGGTCTGTTCCCCTGTATCCATTCTGGTACTGATTGCCATAAGCTACGGCGCTCTGATGTTCCATCCCCAGATGCGGCGTTTCTATTAGCTTATAGCCATCCTCATAAAAAGGATAAGGGCCAAACCAGTATTCAAAAGCTTTAAGCATGGGTTTTACATTTTCGCTAAACTGCTTCTTCGCCTTTTCGGTATTCTTTTTGAGCACCCAGTAATCAAGAGAGAGCTTTCCTTTTTCGCCATCGTAAAAATCGCTGAAGTGATTATATGCACCGATGTTAACCGCTACATCATAATTATTAATGGGGTTGGCCACAAACCAGTTGTAGCGTGTATAACCGTCATTCAGCGTATCCGTACTGCGAAGCCGTCCATTAGATACATCCTGTAAAGAACCCGGAACAGAGACACTTATCAGCATGCTGTCTACTTCATCCGACTGATGGTCTTTATTAGGCCACCAGATACTTGCTCCCACCCCCTGACATGCCGTAGCTACCCATGGATTCCCCTCACCGTCTTTCGAAAATACAAATCCTCCATCCCAGGGAGCGTTCTTTGCTATTACCGGATTTCCGGAATAGCTTACTGTAAAGCTTTCTCCGGCACCTTTCTTTATCGTTTCGGGAAAAGTGACAAATACGGCATTGATTTCACGGCTGAAAGGAAGTTCCTTTCCCTTATACTCCACTTTTTCTACTTTAAGATTATTAAAAAGGTCAAACTGGAGACGGTTAAAATCTTCCGTAGCAGTAAATTTAAAGAGGTTCGATCCGCTGATATATTTCCGGTCAATATCAACCTTTATATCCAGATGGTAATAGTTAACATCATAACAGGTTCTTAAAGGGGTAAGATTTCCGCGCAAAGAATCGGCACGGGTAAAAACTTCTTTCTCCTCCATTAACTGGGCTTTTAAATATGAAGAGAAGAAAAGTAAAATTCCTGCGGTAACAATGCAGGTTTTAGCATTTATTAGTTTTAGCATTGAATAAGCCTTTTTAAATTATTAAGGGCTGCAATAAATAATGTTCCTTAAAAACGGGAACGCCTCACTTACCGCAAGGTAGCCATTTTTCTTTAATGCAAAACGCTCTGTTGATCTTTGCCTGTTATATTAAGCGCCTCTTCTATTTTACTGTATACATACTCCAGTTGTTCGTTGGAAATGCAGTATGGAGGGAGGATATAAATGATATTTCCCAGGGGCCTCAGAATAATTCCCTGACTGAGAAAATAGTGATACAAATCGTCGCGCAGATTACTGAAATAAGAGGTATTACCGGAAGTCTGCCATTCGAAGGCAATGACTGTACCTGTTTGCCTTACCTCTTTTAACCTGGGATGACCTTTTATTTTAAGGGCAAACTGCCCGTGTTTCGTGCTGATACGCCCGATATTTTCCATGGTTTCGGGCTGGAGGGTTAACTTGAGGCTAGCCAGGGCAGCGGCACATGCAACGGGGTTTGCTGTAAAAGAATGCCCGTGAAAGAGCGTTTTCATCCGGTCGTCAGAAAGAAAAGCATCGAAGATATGCTGAGTACAGGAAGTTACACCAAGCGCCATTGTGCCGCCGGTCAGTCCTTTCGACAGGCAGACAATATCAGGCTGGTTTTTTAGATAATCTGATGCGAATAATTTTCCGGTGCGCCCAAAGCCGGTCATTACCTCATCTGCTATAGTAAAAATGCCGTTCTGCTTACATGCACTCAACAGTTCATCAAGATAAGCTGCCTCATACATCAGCATTCCTCCCGACCCCTGAATTAATGGCTCATAAATAAAAGCAGAGAGTTGCGGGCTAAGTGCAGCAACATGCGATTTAAGGGATCCGATGTTTTCTGCGTTGGGAGTATCAATATATTCCACATCGAACAGCAGGTTTTCAAAAGGAGCTGTAAAGGCGCTCCGGGCGCTAACTGCCATAGCGCCAAAGGTATCTCCATGATACGAATTTTTAAAGGCAAGCACCTTAGTCCGGGCTTCGCCTTTGTTGCTCCAGTATTGGAAACACATTTTTAAGGCAACCTCCACTGCTGTAGATCCATTGTCAGAATAAAAGATCTTCGCCTGATTTCGGGGAAGGATTTTCAATAAGCCTTCAGCGAGCTCAATTGCCGCCGGATGCGTGAAGCCGGCAAATATTGCGTGTTCGAGAGTATTTAATTGTTCGGAAACTTTCTTCGCAATATAAGGATGCGAATGTCCGTGGATGTTAACCCACCAGGAAGAAACCGCATCGATATACTTTTCCCCGTTCTCTCCAATCAGGTATGCTCCTTCTCCCCTTACTATGGGGACGGGCGCAGAAGCAGTCTTCATCTGGGTATAGGGATGCCAGATTACTGCCTGGTCACGTTCAGCTAAATTCAACTTTTCCATCCGGCCTTAAAATTTTCGATTGCTGTTTTATCGGTCAGAAAGGTTACGTCAGCCGGTTCAAGTTCAGATACCTTCTTCCACCTGAATGCCTGGCGCATTCCGTTTACATCATCAAAATCAAACGGCAGTTCCGTAACGCGTAATTTCAATTCAGAAAGAGGCTTTACCCGGTAATAAATACTGATGATCTGGCTTTCATTGAAAGCTGATTTCTCAAAAAAATCGGTAGTGTAAATGTGTTCGATGATTTCGATATTCAGATTACATTCTTCGATAAATTCGCGCTTCAGGGCATCTGTTAAACCTTCACCGTATTCAAGTCCGCCCCCGGGAAACTTTGTAAGATATACGCCTTCATGTTCTTCGTCGCTTAGCAGTATCTGCTCATCCTCATTTACTAATAGTCCATATACGCGGACATTGAATAAAAACATGGGGGCAAAGGTAAGGGAAAAGGTGAAAATTAATAAGAATGTTTTACTCAGGCAGCAAGGTGTTCTTCTATTACCTGAATCATATTGCCGATATCGAAGGGTTTTGGGATTACTTCATCCGCACAGATCTCTTTAAAAATATCCAGATGAATGTAAGTGGACAATACGATCACCGGAATGTGCTTCACTTTTTCGTCAGCCTTAATCGTTCTGCATAATTCAGTTCCCTGTTCAGTTGGCTTTACAATATCAAGTAATATTGCATCAGGTTTCATTTTTTGTATAAGATCTAACATTCCGGCTTCGCCGTTAGAAGAACTGACAGAATACCCTTCTTCTGTTAGTATCTGTGTTATAATCGAAAGAATATCTTCATCCCTTTCTATTACCAGTATTTTCTTCATGCACCAAAGATAGCAGAAAAAAAACAAGTTAAAACAATTCCGGCCTGGAATTGTTTTAACCCACCTGCTTCTTTTTTTATTTGCGGTCAGCGCCCTGCCTTTCGAGCATCCATCCAGGGTATTCAGGCACTAATTTACTGATTTCATTTAGCTGATCCAGCTCTTCCGGAGTTAGCTGTACATCCACCGCTTTAAGATTATCACCCAGTTGCTCAGGCTTTTTAGCACCAATAATTACCGAGGTAACTACAGGCTGATGCAACAGCCATGCTAAGGCTACCTGTGCAACAGAAGCACTTTTTGCTTCAGCAATGGGGCGTACAATATCAATAATATCGAATGCCTTTTCCTTGTTTACGGGAGGAAAATCAAAGCTTGACCGGCGGCTTTCTTCAGGAGAGGTGTTACGATCAAATTTACCGCTTAAAAAGCCTCCTGCAAGAGGGCTCCATACCATCAGCCCCAGTTTCTGATCAAGAAGCAAGGGCGCAATTTCCCGTTCAAGATCCCTCCCGGCAATGGTATAATACGCCTGCAGCGAAATAAACTTAGTAAAATGCTCTCTCTCAGATATACCAATGCTTTCATGATATGCCAGGCAGCAAGATTACTGCACCCGATATAGCGCACTTTTCCGCTGCTCACCAGATTGTCGAGTGCATACAAGGTTTCTTCCAGTGGTGTTAAGCCGTCATAGCCGTGAATCTGGTACAGATCTATATAATCCATATTCAGCCGTTTCAGGCTTTCTTCAGCCTGCTGCATGATATGTTTACGCGTAAGTCCGACCTGATTAGGCCCCTCTCCCATCTTACCCCGCACTTTGGTAGCAATTACCAGATCATCACGGTTTAGCCCCAGATTTCTGATGGCCGTACCGGTCATCTGCTCGCTCACACCCTCACTATAAACATTTGCTGTATCAATAAAATTAATCCCGGCATCAACAGATCTCCTGACGAGCAGATCTGCTTCATCCTGCGGAAGGGAGCCAATAGCGGTCCACATACCTTTACCGCCAAAGGTCATTGTACCGAGACACAATTCTGAAACCTTCAGACCTGTATTTCCTAACAAATTGTATTTCATATTTCTATTTTTAAACAAAAATAACAGGCGGCCACACTACTTGTTACTTATTTTTGTCATTTAATATTATTCTATAATAAAAAATTACAATAGAAAGAATTCCCTTGAAATAATCCGTCAGACGGTTAATGTATTTCAATACAGGACAGCCGGTACAAGCATAGACCATGTTTGCTCCTGGTTAGCTCCCGCTTCTCTTCCTGCCCGCTATCCCGGTAAACAACAAGCAAAACAGCCGGTTAAAACGATATAACAGGGAATATCCTTCAAGCGAACATGGTACGAACCTGGTATGAACAAGAAGCGAACAAGGTATCAGCTTAAAATTTCTTAAATACGACGATCCCGTTATGCCCGCCGAAACCAAATGTATTGCTCATTGCAACGTCCACCCTTTTTTCAAGTGCTTCGTGCCTGACTATATTAAGGCCTGCAGGTATTGCAGGATCAGGGTCCGTAAGGTTGATAGTTGGCGGAATAACGGAGTTTTTTATAGCCAAAACACTGGCAATAGCCTCAATGGCACCGGCCGCACCCATTAAATGACCGGTCATCGATTTGGTAGCGCTGATATGAAGTCTTTCCGTGTTATCCTTAAAAAGTTTTGTTATCGCCTTTAACTCACTGATGTCTCCTACAGGCGTGGATGTGGCGTGAGCATTTAAATAATCGACGTTTTCGGGAGCAAGAGCTGCGTCTTCAAGAGCAAAGCGCATAGCAGTACATGCACCTTCTCCCTCAGGATGGGTAGCAGTCATATGGTAGGCATCGGCTGTCATGGCAGCCCCTGCAACTTCTGCATAGATTGTTGCTTTTCTTGCTATTGCATGTTCGTACTCTTCAAGAATCAAAGCGCCCGCTCCTTCACCCATCAAAAATCCATCTCTCGACACATCAAAGGGCCTGCAGGAAGTTTGAGGAGTGTCATTCTGCACCGTCATAGCTTTCATTGCACAGAAGCCGCCAACAGAGGCCTCAGTGATCGGCGCCTCAGAGCCTCCGGTTACAATTACCTTTGCTTTGCCCCAGCGAATATAATTTAATGCATCCATGATGGCAGTATTAGATGTCGAGCAGGCAGAGACCGTTGTATAATTTATTCCCATCAATCCATATTTAATGGATATCATCCCTGAAGCCATATTTGCTATCAGCTTTGGAACAAAAAACGGGCTGAACCTGGGAATGAAATTACCAGCGGCATATTCTTTAACCTGCTCTTCGAAGGTAAGCATACCACCCTGGCCGGAGCCCCAGATCACACCGGTATCATAAGGGTTCATCACAGAGAAATCAAGGCCTGAATCCTGTATCGCCTGCGCCGCAGCGCCGAGGGCGTATTGCGTAAAAGGATCGGTCCTTTTTATTTCAGCCCGGTCGAGAAACAGGGAAGGGTCAAAATCTTTCAGTTCGCAGGCAATTTGCGTGCGGAAAGCAGCAGGATCAAATTTTGTAATCCGTTGTGCCCCGCTCCTGCCATGAATGAGATTGCTCCAAAACGTTTTAATATCATTTCCGATTGGGGTAATTGCTCCCATTCCTGTAATAACGACTCGTTTCATAAATATATTTTTAACAAATTGTATTGTATAAGCGGCTGTAAATATACAGACAAAGTTTAACTGAAAAAGGAATTGGCATTTTACAGGAGAGGAAGACCGTTTATAATTTAAAGAAGCAGGCCCGGCGGTTAAAATAATTTTAAGTAATCAGGGGAACATCAGGAAGACAAATCTGTTAAAGAAAGAGAAGTTGGACCAGTCTGTTATTATATAATTTAATGAAACAAACCAATGAAATCTCTTTTTATTCCGGCACCAGTAATATAGTACTTCCAGAGCCCAACAAGCAGGCTTTCCCTGTCGCGTTCCGTGAAAAAAGCAGGCTTGAATACTATGCTTCGCTGTTTAACAGTGTAGAAGTCAACAGCTCTTTTTATAAAGTTCCTATGGCCTCTACTGTAAAGAAGTGGGCAGACAGCGTTCCGGAGAATTTTAAATTTACTTTTAAGCTCTGGCAGGAAATTACTCATAACAAAGGAAATACATTTAATCCCGGTGCGATTCATCGTTTTATTCAGACTATTGACTATGCCGGCACAAAAAAAGGATGTTTACTGGTACAGTTTCCCCCGGCTTTCACGAATGACAAGCATTCCCTTGAAAAGCTATTATCGGAGATAAGGCAGGCTGACCCGGAGGAGCAATGGAACGTATGCGTTGAGTTCAGAAATAAATCATGGTACAGAGATGATATTTATGCAATGCTGGAACAATATGCGATGGCCCTGGTACTGCATGATATGCCTTCATCCGCAACACCGTTGACTGAAAGCGCCCTGGATTTTGTTTACCTGCGTTTCCATGGCCCGCAGGAAGGCTACCGGGGAAGTTACACGGATGATTTTTTACATGAATATGCCCGGTATATCAACGATTGGCTGGATGACGGAAAGACGGTTTATGCTTACTTTAATAATACCATGGGTGATGCTGTTAAAAACCTGGTAACTTTAAACCGCATGGTTTCAAATAAACTGAGATAAAATAAAGCATTTCATATCTAAATTAAAAACAGTATTATTGCAGCAACAAGGAAATGGTGTCTTCCTTTTAAAAACCGCATTAGCTGATGACGCCTGCAAACGATATCACACGAACGGGCTTCTGTGATCTAAAACTGTTGCAGGTGGAAAAAATAAAATTACTGAATTTCAAAGAGCATTATACTGTTATAAAATATATCCTGCGGTGGACATGTCTTGTAGTCCCCATAGCTCTCGCCATTGGAACCACGGTGGCCTTCTTTCTCTGGCTGTTAAACGCAGCTATCCTTTTCAGGTTTGAGCATACATGGTTGTTGTTTCTGTTACCCATTGCCGGTATTGTAATTCATTTTATTTACCAGTTTGCCGGAAAGTCTTCAGAAAAGGGCAATAACCTGATAATGGATGAGATTCATGCAGAGGGCGGCGGAGTACCAAAAAGAATGGCTCCTGTTATTCTGCTGACTACCATCATAACGCATCTGTTTGGAGGTTCTGCAGGCCGTGAAGGAACTGCTGTACAGATTGGAGGAAGCATTGCTTCCATGTTCGGAGGATGGTTTAAACTTAAGGGACCTGATATGCGCATGATCCTCACTGCAGGTGTTGCTGCTGGTTTTGGAGCTGTGTTTGGTACACCCCTTACCGGGGCTGTATTTGCGATGGAAGTTCTTACTATTGGCAGGATTCAATACGACGCCCTGTTACCGGCCCTGATAGCAGCGGTAATTGGGGATATGACCGTTAATGCATGGCAGGTAGAACATGTTCATTATCATATAGCCCTGATCCCTCAGACAGGTCATTTCTTATCCCGTTTTTTTCATCAGGATATTTTATTGATGGGGAAAGTGGTTCTGGCATCAGCAGTATTCGGACTGGCAAGTTATCTTTTTTCCGGACTGGTGCATGAAATAAAAACGATATGTCTTAAATTGTTTAAACACAAATGGATGGTACCTGCCTTTGGGGGGCTGCTGATCATAGGCCTGACGATGATCCTGGGCAAACCGGATTATTTAAGCCTTGGAGTAACCCCTGAGTACCCTGGCGCCGTAACGATTTCTTCTGCTTTTACCCAGGGCGGCGCAGATACCTGGAGCTGGTTATGGAAAACAATATCCACCACCATTACCCTTGCAACCGGGTTTAAAGGAGGGGAAGTAACTCCCCTGTTTTATATTGGCGCTACCCTGGGAAATACATTATCGGGAGTACTCGATGCTCCCGTAAGTTTGTTTGCAGCCCTCGGCTTTATCGCCGTTTTTGCGGGGGCCACCAATACTCCTCTTGCATGTACATTTATGGGTATAGAACTTTTCGGAGGCGGGCATACGCTCCTGTTTGCTGTTGCATGTTTTACGGCTTACTTTTTCAGCGGGCATTCGGGCATCTACAGCTCGCAGAGAATTGCCGTCCCCAAAATTTTTGGTGACCATTTTGCAAATGAAGCTTCTCTTGCCGAAGCAACAAAAAGACGCGGTTATTTTCACCGGAAACTAAGAAAATATATAGTTCCGTTCAAACGGAAAAATAATGAGTAAAATGCCAGGCCAGGTCCTGTATTAAAACAACCACGTTAGCCTGAACAGAAAATTTCTGCCCGGGCGCATCACTTTCATTATATCCAGGTGCTGAAAATACCGGCTGTCGAATATATTTTCGATACCGGCGCCAGCTTTCAGCAGTTTTGAACCGGGTAATAACAAGTCCCTGCTGATACCGAAATTCACGATAGTCAACCCTGGAGTGGATGTCTCTCCATACAGCCGGGTATTCACCCGCTTCTGCGGAGCATTGGTCACCGACTCAACATTCAGCGCTGTTTTTTTATTTACAGTATAAAAAACACCGTTAACACTTTTTAACGGAGCGATTAATGGAAGGGCATTACCGCTATTGTCGTTACCCCTGGTATATGTATTTGTACTCGTAAAATTCAAATGCGGAAGAGGCCCCCATTGTAACGCAGCTTCGGCTCCATAGATCCCTGCAGAAGGAATATTAACATATTGCTTTACACCCCTGGCACCAATTGTCATAGTGCTGTACCCGCTTAGTACGCTGCCTGTAATATAATCCTTTATAAAATACCTGAATGCATTGATCTCAGCCTTTAATTTATTACAATGATAACTGATTCCCAGGTTCATATTAAAAGAACGCTCCTGTCTTAAACCGGGGTTCCCGATATAATCGTATCCGTCAAGACGGTCAAATATGTAAAAACTATACTCTTCCTGGAGTGTAGCAGCCCTGGCCCCCGCGGCAAGCTGTACCGAAAAATCCCATGTGCGGCCCGGATGAAAATCCGCCTGTACATTCAGATTTTTCAGCCATCGTGTTCCTGAAAGATCACCTTCAAACATGCCGGATAGCTGGTCCTTACCTGCCCGGGTAAAGAGGTAGTCGTGCATATAGTCCAGGCGTCCTCCTATTTTAAAATCAAAATGCCTGTTCAGAAAAATATCATCAGAAAAGTTGATACCGAGATCTGTACGTGCCAGATCTGAAAGTGTATACATAAACATCACCGCCCCGCTATCAGGATACATTGTCATTTCTGCATCCAGCTTATTGCTGAATCCGTCTAGCTGTATTTTGAAGAAATGACGTGAATTAAGCCGGAAAGAGAGGGATGAAAAGGCGCCCGCTGTACGGGAAGTTCCGGGCATATCCATGTGCATTGCTACCATTTCTGCCGGACGTTTGGTGTCGTCCATGGCATGGTCAATCATATTATAATAGGCTTTTGTCTCCAGGCGGAGGCCGGAGCCAGCCGCTTTATAAGTATATGACAGGGCCGCAATTTTTGCTTTCGCAAAGGCTACGTCCATCGTTAATGCCGGGTAACCAATATCATGCCCTTCGTCCTGGATATAATCAGCTTTAATCGTCCCATTTTTTCCGGCCTTCGTCTTTGCTGAGATATTGCCGTTCCATTTTCTGTATTGAGAAAAGAGAATTTCTTCGCTTCCTCCGGCCCGGTAATTACCGCTGCTTCGAAAAATCCCATTCATCTGAATAGCGAAGCGTGCAGTGCTATATTCTATTCCCGCCAGCGTTTGCACGGCATTTCCGTTGCTTTCATAACCGGTGCCGGCCATTCCGCTCAATTTTCTGCCGTCACTGAACAAAGGCTCTTTCAGCTTGAAATTAATTCCACCGCCGATCCCGGCACCGAATGAATTTTCTCCCGGATTGAAATTAACAGAAATACTTTCCAGGTTGTTGGGTTCTACGTAAGAGCTGATGGGGTCCATTCTGTCGGTACAGGCGCCAAAGATGCGCATACCGTCAATGGTCATTGTGATCTGTCCGTTACTGAGGCTTCTGAGAGAGGGTTCCATTGCAAAATTTCCGCGCCGGATCATATTAATTCCGGGAGTACGCTCCTGTATTTTATCAGTTATTGTCTGCAGGCTGTTCTGCTGCTGTTCCCGCTTAGATCCGGAAATACTTTTACCGGGACGAACGTTCACTTCCTTTAATAATAAGAATTTATTTATGCGGTCGTTTACAAGGGTATCAGGCAATTGGGCTAACACAGAATGACGGACTATGACACAGCATATCATTATCAGATAATGTTTCATTTAAGTAAATTAAGGGCGCAACCCAGGTGGTTACGCCCGTTTCAAATCAGAATAACAGATCCAGTGCAGCATCCTCTACAATTACAGTATTACCCCTTTTAAGTCTCAGATGTAATCGCCAGTCGCCTGTCATGGTAAAGTTAACCTTGCCTTTATAATGCCCGTTATTTGTATAAACCGGGTTAACATTATTAGGAGAACCATGCCCCATGGAAGGCATCTCAGGATTAAGTTCAATTGTAAAACCTTCTTCAGGGGGAAAGTTCATCATGTCATGACGGTTATTTACAAGCAATTCAAGTTCATTGATGCCTGTTTTAGGTCTTGCAGGTTCTATTAAAGAAACCGTATAATCTATTCCGTCGGTGCCTGCAAAGGTTCCTGTTAATTTAAAACCGGAAGGCGGTGAAACAACCGTTACATTGAAGACTACCGGCTCACCATTTACATTTACAGTCAGTTGCCAGCTTCCCATATCACCCGATGGCATCGAAAATACCACGGCCCCCTCATAAAGATTCTCAGAATCTTTATATACAGGTTGCTCTGCCGGGCTTGAATGCTGCATACTGCCCATATCCATTAAAGAACTGCAGGTAACCCTTGCATTGCTTACTTCCGAACCGTCGGCATTGTTCAGGCTGACATATATTTTATTATAAGCGACCATAAAAGTATTATTATCCGCCAGGAGCGTTACCTTAAGACCGCTTGATGTTGTGCTTTCTGCAATTTTTATTTTTGAAGGTGCGGGACCGGCATCTTCGTTTTTTTTGCACGAAGCCAATAATATACTTGATAATCCGATCAGACATAGTAATTTATTCATATTCAGGAAATGTATAATTACAGATACCGCCAGGCATCTGTAAGCATTAATAAAATGTATAAAAGATTGATTATAAAATGATCAGCCTGCCGGTTCAATCATATCAACGGCAACCCCGGGATAAAAACCGGATTAACAACTGAAACAAAAAATTAACTAAATAAAGAAGAAGGTATCCTTGGAGGTTGAAAAATACAGAAAGGAGGGTCTGATAAAATAAAATGAGGATCCGGCATATCAATCACGCGGATGAGTTGCATTGAGAACAGCACGCTAAAGTTCTGCGGCAAAAAGGAGTCCTGGATCAGGTTCTTTTGTTGCTGCTGCTCCTGACCTTTCTCTTTTTCTTCAGCTTGTCTGAGCTTTTTTATCAGGTAACATTTTCCGTTACAATGCATCCAGGGTTTATCCCTGTTCTCACACAGGGCAGATGCTATATAACTTTTGTTTATTTCGAAAGAGGCATAGATAAACAGGCGTGAAAAACTCACGCCGACTATCAAAGGAATCAGAAGAATTGCCGCTATTCTACAAAACATATCTTGTGCAAAGGTAAATATTTGTTGCCAATAGCAGAAAGTGGTAAGTTGTGGGTTGCAGGTTGTGGGTTGCAGGTTGTAAGTTGCAGGTTGTGGGTTGCAGGTTGTAAGTGATAAGTCGCCGGAAATCCTTCGTTATAAAATGCGATAAGTCATTTTTCTTTAATATAACAGTAGTTATGCTTCCGGCTTTATCAGCCGTCAGGCTAACAGACAGGTTCAATGCGTTCCGGCCATACTCATTGCGTCCATAAAAAAAGCAGGCGGATGGCAGGCTTTTTTACTTTCTCCGGATGCAAATGCAAGGGTGGTTTCTCCTTCGCTGATCAGCTCTCCTTCCTGATTAAATACATGATACAAAAATAAAACTTTCGGGCCTTTTAGTTCAGGAAGCTGAGTTTTGATAATGAGCTCATCGTCAAAATGAGCTGGTTTAAAATAGTGGATTTTGATGTCAATAACGGGCATAATAAAACCGGCATCTTCAATATCTTTATAGGGAATGCAGATACTGCGCAGTAATTCCATCCTGGCCAGTTCGTAATATTTTATGTAATTAGAGTGATGAACAAATCCCATCTGGTCTGTGTCGCAATATTGAACTCTTAAAGAAGTACTATGAGTGATCATCTTTGTTTAATACCAAAAGCTTAAACATGAAAAAGCAGGACACTTTTGTATGACTCCTGATTTTTAACCTGGCCATTAACATTACAATAGTAAGGAACATCGCTCATAATTAAAATATTTTTATGAACACCTGTTTATATGGATGATGCCATACGCAATCATTATCTCCTTCCTGAAATTAACAATGGTATACCTGCCATTCTCCTACAGGAGGAATTTTAAACAAAAAACGACAAATGAATGTCTTGTTTCAGAAGTTAAACGGATATTTGCACCTGGTATCTGAGGGGTGGATAAAGTAAAGGGATCACCCTAAAAGAATTTAACAGAGAATAATGAGCACTGAATTTATTGAGATAAAAGAACATGATCTGGAAGTTGTTAAGGATATTTACGACTATTACATCCTTCATTCCACAGCTACCTTTCATACCGAAGAAATCTCCGCCGGCGAATTGAAAGAGATTATCCCGATCGGCCACCATAAATACAAATCCTTTTTAATTCTTGATAACGGGGATGTTTGCGGTTACTGCTATCTTGCGCCCTATAAAAAACGGCAGGCTTATGACAGAAGCGCCGAAGTGACCATTTATCTGCGGCCCGGTTCTACAGGCCGGGGGCTTGGGAAAAAAGCGATCAGGCAAATGGAAACAGTATCGCTTAAAAACGGGATAAAAGTATTGCTGGGAATTATAACGGGAGAAAACATTTCAAGTATTAATCTCTTTGAAAAATGCGGGTTCGAAAAATGCGCCCATTTTAAGGGGGTAGGTGAAAAATTTAACAGAGTTCTGGATGTTGTAGCATATCAGAAAACTTTAGAACTCTGAAAATGTAATAATTGAATTAACAGTATCACAAATCATACTTTTATGTCTAAATGTACAATACATATCGATTTTAACACAACGGCTGATCAGTTAGTCAGTCAGGCACAAGCTGCAATTATTAATGCAGGCGGGCAATTTTCAGGAGATACAGGCAGCGGCGACTTTGGTATTTCCACACCCCTGGGAAGTGTAAAGGGCACATATACCATCGTTGGGCAGCAAATCATCATTCTTATTACAGACAAGCCGTTCCTTGTGAGCTGTAATAAGATAGAGACCGAATTACGGAGATATTTGCAGTGATCAATGCTTAATAAGTTTTTGCAATCAATCCTTATATCACCGTCTGTAAATTTCTCTAAATTGGCCCTATGGAACGATTTTCAATTTTACTCATCGCATTCTTTTTTTTACCGGAGCTAACGCTCAGTTTCGATGAAATGGTTCAATAAGCCATCTAAATCGCCGGCAGAAGGTAGTTCTCTTAAAATGACATTCAGTCTGCTTAAAGCAAACTGAGGATTGCTATAAGTTAGTTAGCCGCCAGCGTTTCTAAAACTTCCGCAATAGCTTGCAGCAATCCTTTATCCGGAGCATTTTCTTTCGATTCTAATTGTTCAATACTTACCAGCGCCCGGTAATTCCTTTCTTCATCCGGCTCAAATAAAACTATAAAATCATTTATGCTGATTTCCACACGATGAATATAACCGTGTAACAGTAAGCGCGCCTCAAATTCCAGCTCTTTACCCCGGTAGTTTACAGGTAATACAAACACATCATCCATACAATAAACAAAGATAAAAATGTTTTATCGATCTCTCATCCTCCTTTGAAGAACAGTTTTATAGATGGAGATCTAATTCATTTCTGCTTTTTTAATACCTTTATATGCTGACTTAATAAGGATTAAAAGAATATTGTGATTAATACGCTTTCAACGGATCAACAGCCGGTTAAATTATCAGAACTGACAAAAGAAATTGCCGGTGTTATTAACGGTCATTTTTCAAACCGTTTCTATTGGGTCATTGCTGAGATAACCAATCATAAGCCCATTGCAAAAAGCGGTTATCATTATTTCGACCTGTGCGAGAAACATGGACAAGGTCATTCTTCGGTAACAAAGATTTCGTGTACGGCGTTTGCTACCGGGGCAGAAATGATCAGGAACTTTGAAAGCTATACCCGGCAGAAATTTGGAAATAACCTGGAAGTGCTGGTTAAAATCAAAGTGGACTACAGCGTTGAATATGGGTTAAGGACTATATTGTATGATATTGATGCAGCCTTTACGATCGGGAACCTGGAAAAGATGAAGCAGCAAACTTTAGAGAAGTTATTAAAAGATGAAGCACAGCATATTCAGTTAGTTGGTGATCAAATTATTACAAGTAATAAGAAATTAACCTATCCGGCGGCAATTAAAGGAGTCGCCCTGATCACTTCGAAAGAATCTGAAGGTTATAATGATTTTCTGCATACCCTGCTCTCGAACGATTACGGTTATACCTATCATTTATTCCCATTTTTATCGAAGGTGCAATCGGATACCGCTGCAGATGAAATGGTTGAAAGTTTAAAAAAGATTTATTCAGGCTACCTTCCCTACATTGATGCGGTAGTGATCTGTCGCGGAGGAGGTGCACAAACTGATTTCCTGACATTCAACCAATATAAACTATGCCGTGCGGTGGCCCGTTTTCCTGTTCCAATTATTACCGGCATAGGGCACCATAGTAATCAGAGCCTGGTAGATATGCTTGTACGAACGGAAACCAAAACTCCCACAAAGGCAGCAGAATTTATCGTCAATCAGTGTCACGGATTTGAGAATAATCTGTTAAGCATCGAAAAGTCTGTCATCTTAAATTCGCAGCGAACATTAGCGAAAAGAAAAGCGGAGCTGTCTGAAACAAATTCATTAGTGATCAATCAAACACGGGATTTGCTCAGTCAAAAAAAAGAAGATTTAAACAGGGTGAAAACCAATATCATCAGTTACACAAACAGGCTGCTTTCGGGACGTAAAGAAGAAGCTGTTCAATACCATCATGCTGTGGTATCAAACAGTTACCGCGTTTTGAGTAACCACAAACATGAACTCAATAAGCTTGGCAGCTTATTAACAGGCAAGCCTCTATCCCTGCTGGCAATAAAAAAAAACGACCTCAACCATGAGCTTGAAAAGATCAGCAATTACACAAAGAGGTATTTAACGTACCAAAAAGGCTATCTTAGCCATTACGATGCTTTATTCAGGCATTTCAACGTAGAAAAGATATTACAAAAAGGATTCGCAATTATCCGCAGAAATGGTGATATTGTTGCTGAGCCTTCAAACATTAATATAAATGATACGGTCAGCATCCAGTTAAAGGACAGCATGATCGAAGCTAAAGTAACCGGTAAAAAA
>JAATFW010000022.1 GCA_015654985.1 Sphingobacteriales bacterium
AACGCAATGAAAGAACTTCGGAAGAACAATGAACGCCCAATGGTAAAACAGGCGAACAATGGGGCCTTATGGGCCGGACTTAGGGCGGATATGCTGTGGCTGTAACATCAGCGATTTTTTAAAAAGACTTTTTTTACAGACAAACCGGAACAAATCCGGCCAGATCTGGGCAGCCCCGGAAAATCCCGGTAAAATTGGGTCAAACCCCGGTAAATCCGGGACATCAGCCTCTGATCGTTATGATTTTGAAAAATGCCGTTGTATGTTTGTCTTCGTAAAGCGGTGTCCGATTTTATTGATTTTCTTAAATATAAGTCTGAAAAAACCATCCAGGCACCTAAAATGAGGATTGCCGGAAAAGCAAAGGAGCTCATTGCTATTAAAGAGAACTTCGATGATCCTGTCGGGGGCTTTCAGGAATACATGTAATGAACCTGTTAATTGACACTCATGCGGTTAAGAATCAGGATTTCACCTGCTGCTGTTGCTATAGAGCATATTCCCGCCAATTCACGGCTTGAATTTCATCATCATGATCCGTTCGACAGAATTATAATTGCTCAGGCGCAGTGCGAGCATTTACAGTTGATTACAAAGGATGAGAAATTTCATAAATATCAAATACCCTTAATATGGGAATAGACCATTTGGTTTCTCAACGCCGGCAACTGCAGCAGGAATCTGAAATATCCGTATATTCTATCTTACCTCAACTTTATAGCCACACTCGTTTCAACTCCCTGTTTCAGATGGATGATCCTGGCGATCTCTCCCAGAGATGATGGTTTCACCGAAGCGCCCGTCCTGATACTATGTATTCCTCTTCTTTCAATCAATGTAATGTTCTGATCTATGTCCGACCGCAGCACACATTGCAGGAAATTCCCCTTCAGGTCCCATTTCAGGGTTTGAACAGTTACCCGGTTTCTTCCCTTAACGCCCGAGATCTCCCCTTTTTCTAATTCCGGCGGCAGGGCCGGTAACAGCTCGAGCACTCCCGGCGCTGAAGAGATGAGCATTTCCATCATGATGGCAGGTACGGCGTTGCATACATCCGTACAGAAAACACCATGCTCCCCGTAATGCGATGTACAAAGATTATTGTAATAAAAATCTTCTTTAAACAAACGCATCAGTTTGGAATATACAGAAACGTTGTTCTTTAGCCCGGTGGCTATCAGCGCGCTATGCAGCAACCCGTGGCCCGCATTCTCGTAATTAAAGGCATCTTTTCGTTCAAGGGTCTTTGCAGCCGCTCCGAAAAAAACAGGGGCGTTTTCAGGGGTAACTTCCCCGTAAGGCCAGACCATCAGAAGCTGGCTGGAGTGCCGGTGATTATAATTATCCTTAAGCCCCGGCCAGGCCCACTCCTGCAAAGCACCGTCAGCGTTGATCAGGTAAGGAGGGATTTTATCCAGGATCCTGGTCCATCTTTCAACGCCCTCCCCGGCACCGGATTCGAGCCCCAGAACCTTACAAGCCCGGACCAATGCAGTCAGCGCGAATTTCGCACCCGAGATATCAAAAGCAGAATTATTCAATAAAGACACTTTTAAGTTCGACGGCTGATTTTCAGGAGAGACCGAGCCAGCGAAAATATAGTGACCATTGGCATCCTCATGCGATAAGAAATCCTCATAGAAGTAGCCCATCTCCTTTAATAAAGGATAGAGACGGTCTTTCAAAAATTTACGGTCGCCCGTAACAAGATAATGTTCCCAGAACGGATAAAGTAGCCAGGGTTCTTCGCCGGTTGCATACTGATAAGGATAATAGTCGTTAATATTAGCCATGAGCCCGGTTGTCGGTCCCGGAGTATTCCCGCAGGCCAGTAGCCCCAGGTAGCCGAGCAGCTTTTGAGCGTTGAGGGCAAAATCAGGCCGCCAGTCCTCATTCAGCTTAAAATATCCTTCCATCGCTTCGGGCATATTACCGATATTGCCTCCGGCAATCTGCAGATTCAGGTTTGCGTCGAGGTGATAATAGCCGCCCCAGCCCGCATTACAGTCGCCCGTCCAAATACCCAAAAGATCGGGCGGCGCCGTCTCACTGCCTGACGACAAAAAATAATACCTGCCGGCATCAAATATTCTTTCCCATAAAGCGCTTACGGGCAATGACGATTGCTTCTGCCCGGCCAGCAGGTCTTCATTCGATCGCTCCCGGTCGGCAGATCCGGCGTTCAGGTCCAGGTGTACACGGTCATAAATCGCTCCATGGGTAGCAATCTGACCTTCAAGCAACCTGTTGTAATCAGCCGGAATCTGCTCAAGCTGTTTTTGAAGAATTTTCTTATCCCATTGGGATTCACAATCTTCATAGTATTTATCTGTCCTGGTCAGCAGCATAACCGAACGGGCATCGGTAACATGAAGTACATTGCCATCCATTTTTTCACTCCCTCCTGAAACAATAACCCGGGTAACACCTTCATATCCTGCACCAGGGGTTCCATTCGGATATTTGGCCCTCATATTAAGGAATCCGGCATCAGAACTGTTTATAAAGCTCATACCTTCAGGAAAAAGCATTTCCGGATCTGTTGCCAACTGAACAGCGCAGGTTAGCTTTCCTTTATCCGGAGCGGTCAGGTATTGAATCACTACGTTATCTTTCCTCGAAACAAACGATTTCCTGACCCAGGCACCCCGGTTATCAGACCATCTGACCGTAATCTCACCCGTCCTGAAATTGCAGGTCCGGGAATAATTCGTAACGGTACCTGCCGATGGTATTGAAATAAGCATTTCGTAACCAGGATGCTTATTTCCCTCACCACCCCCTTTATACTGAGCCGAGCTGACCGCCAGCTTATTTGCTTCAGCAAAATTACCTCCGGCGCAATAACTTTTAATTTTTGCCAGGTCTGACGGACTGACCTGTGCAAATGAACGGTCACCGGTTTTTGCAAGGTTGAACTTACGGTCATTATAAATTACGGTTTCGTTTAGGGGATTCCCAAAAACAATAATTCCCATTTTGCCATTGCCAGATAAAAAACCACTTTGCCAGTCGCGGTACTTAACAGGATAGGTGGCAGAAACCACGAGCCGCCGGGGATTAAACCCTGCGTGGCTACCCAGCGGCCTGCATAAAAGCAAAATAAGAAAGACATATACAGGGGCATGCAGATGAATTGAGCAGAACCTTTCTTTCCGGGATATCGCAATGGTCATAATCTATAGTTTGTGTCTGGAACCTAAATGTAGACCGGCACAATTAAAATTTCGTTAAAAAAACAATAATACGCTCAATCGTGCCTGCTATTATTAAAAAAATATGCTGATAAACCCGAAAATAATTCCTGATGATGTTTTTTTGTTCCCGGATTATAATTGGTTAATAAACTATTATTATAAAATTAATTCCATCCTTTAACTTAGCTGCATAATATTCCAAAACTGGTTAAACCGAAATAAGATTTTATGACAAGGAAATTTTTATTTTACTGCCTTTTTTCACTATTTACAGCCTGGGCCTGTAGTGATAGTAAGGGTCAGCCGATACCTGCCCCGATAACCATCGCAGGCGGCTGGAAACTTCAGGAAGCACCGCAGGTGCATGCAACCGGCAAAGTGATTTCAGGAAGCGCATTTTCTACCGCAGGGTGGTATCCCGCCGCGGTCCCCGGAACGGTACTCACCACCTTAGTAAATAACCGCGTCTATCCCGAGCCACTGTATGGTGAAAATAACCGGCCCGATAAGATTCCCGAAAGTCTCTCCCGCCAGGATTACTGGTACCGCACTTCTTTTACCATCCCCAAAAGCTATCAGGGCAAAAAAATATGGCTGAACTTCGAAGGCATTAACTATTCCGCCGATGTTTGGGTGAACGGGAAGCATATAGGAAAGGTTAAAGGAGCTTTTTCACGTGGCATTTTTGATATTTCATCCGTTGCAGTGCCCGGTAAAACAGCAGTACTTGGTGTCTTTATTTCCCCGCAGCCCAATCCGGGAATCTCTCATGAACATACCATCAAAGATGGGATGGGCGCCAACGGGGGGTTGAGCGCCATAGATGGTCCTACCTTTTTATGCTCCATGGGTTGGGACTGGATCCCGGCGATCAGGGACCGCAACACAGGAATCTGGAAGGAAGTCTTCCTGTCGGCCTCCGGCCCTGTGCGCATTCAGAACCCGCTTGTCACTACCGACGTGTCCCTGCCTGATCTGAAAACAGCCGACCTTCATATAGAGGCCACCGTTGAAAACAGTACAGACAGACCTCAGCAAGGCATCATAGAGGGAACGTTCGGCAATAATGTCCGTTTCCAAAAAGCAGTTACACTTGCGCCGAAAAGCTCACAACTGGTGTCCTTCAACGCTGCCGAACACAAGCAGTTACATGTTGTTAATCCCAGACTCTGGTGGCCTAACGGTTACGGCCCGCAAAATCTGTACGATCTTAAACTCAGCTTTATAAGCGGCGGCGTTACCTCAGACGTTCGCAAAATCACTTTTGGCATCAGGAAAATAACCTATACAGTACCCGATGCAGAAAATCTTACCCTCTCCTTTAACGGCGTCAGGATCTTTTGCAAGGGCGGAAACTGGGGAATGGATGAGGCCATGAAACGGATTCCGAAAGAACGCCTGGAAGCACAGATCCGCATGCACCAGATAGCCAACTATACCATGATCCGCAACTGGGTGGGCCAGAGTACCAATGAAGATTTTTATGATCTGTGCGATAAATACGGAATATTGCTATGGGATGAGTTCTTTCAGCCTAATCCCAGCGACGGGCCTAATCCCACCGATCTTGATCTGTATATTGCCAATGTCAGGGAAAAGATCTTACGTTTCAGAAATCATCCTTCCATAGCACTATGGTGCGCCAGGAACGAGGGTTACCCCCCAAAGAACATTGACGATGCGCTGCAAAAGCTCATGTCGGAGCTGGAACCGGTACGCCTCTATCAGCCCAGTTCAACCGCAGGCCGGGGAGTAAATTCCGGCGGCCCCTATTTCTGGAGAAAACCGGCAGACTACTATACCTTCAATGAAGCTTTTAAAACGGAGATCGGCAGCGTTTCTATTCCAACCCTGCAGTCCATACATGGGATGATGCCCGAAAAAGACTGGGAAGTAATGAACGACGACTGGGCAGAACACGACCTGGCCAACGGTGCGCAGAAAGGAATTGACTACCACAAAATGATCGGCGAACGTTATGGAAAAGTGATCAACCTGGCCGATTTTGTGAGAAAAGCGCAACTGGCCAATTACGAAGCATACCGGGCTATGTATGAAGGCCGTAACGCAAAACTGTTTAAGCCGAGCACGGGCGTGCTTACCTGGATGAGTAATCCTGCCCAGCCAAGTTTTGTATGGCAGTTGTATCATCACGACCTGGAACCGAATGCTGCATTGTTTGCCGCCCGGAAAGGCTGTGAACCGGTTCACGTTCAATTGAACGAAAAGGAACGCACTGTCCAGATCGTAAACAATCTGCCCTCCCCGATCCCCGGTGCGTCTGTTCTCCTGAAAGTCTACAACAGCAGCAGCGCCCTGATCTATACTCATCAGTTCAGGGCAGACACCGCATTACCAGCAGCGACTACAACACTGGAACCGGTTCAATGGCCTGAAAAGTTGTCGCCCGTTTATTTCGTCAAGCTTGAACTGAAAGATCAGTCCGGAAAATTACTTTCAGAGAACTTCTACTGGCAGGCTGATCCGGCGCATGCCGGTGACCTTACCGGCCTTGATCAACTTCCGGCAGCGAAGCTGGATGCAACGATCAAACGGGCCGATAATAATGAAAAGTGCCTCCTGTATATTACGTTGCGCAACCCGGGAAATACGATCGCTTTAATGGCTCATTTACAGCTTTGTAAAAACACGTCGAAAGACCGTGTACTTCCTGTATACTACAGCGATAATTATATCTCCCTGTTACCGGGTGAAAGCAAAACGATCACTATAGAAGCGGCAAAGAGCGATCTCGGAAAAGAACGGCCCCTGGTACTCCTCGATGGCTGGAATACCGGTGTTACCCCGGTAAGCAATGCCGGTGCAGGCATCGCCTTAAACACCGCCTCGCAGGTTGCCGCCTGGCCCGAAACAGGATTGCCTTTGTATTCCCGGTGAAACCGGCAACATGGCGATCCGTTCCGCAAAAAAGTAACTGAAACTGTCAGCGCGGGATGTTATATAGCGTCAATCATTCCATCTGCACGAAACTTTCTGAAGGGGTCACGTGCAGATGATTTTTGACCTCTGAAATGATTATTGTTTATTCTCCTGCTTAAACAGCAAGATCCTGTTTTCTGAATAACGCGATGAGATCTATTTGTTTAATACCTCATTAAAATCCCAGTTAAAGTCTTCTCCATAGATCACCTTGTATTCCTTAACAAAACTTTCAAAAGAACTTCTGGCGAGCGAATGTTTTCCGAGGCAGGCAAGCGCCTTGCATTTCATCGTCATCGCCTCTTCGTTTACCGGATCAAAACAGAAGATATAATTGGCTACCTGGATCAAAAATTCCGGGTCTTCTGATATTTTAACAGAATCTGCAAAATGCTGGTAGGTATCTATTACATCATTGGAGATCTCCGCTTTAAAGCTATCCAGCCATTCATACCCGGCATTTGACAGGAATCCTCCGCGCTGTGTGATCGCCGCCAATGCGGAAATTCTCTCTTTATCGAGGGTCCTTCTGTCTTTAACAATGTCGAGGTATTTAATATAATCGACCTCTAAATAATTGCGGTCAAAGTCAACTTTCCAGAAACCAGTCTCTTTAGAAACTCTACAGGCGGGAATCTTGTCAAGAATTCCTTTTAATTTAGCAATATTTACCGACCGGTTGTTTCTGGCTAACTTTGCATCTTTGTCGAACCAGAGAAGTTCTTTTAATTTTTCAGAACTTATTCCTCTCTCCCAGCGGATCGTATATAAAAGAATGACCAGGAATAATTCCTTGATCAGGGGACTGAACAGCTTCGTAATTTCGTTCTGGTTTTCATCAAACATCTGAAAATCGCCAAACAGGAAAATCTGACTCTTTTTTACTCCTGCAGACAAGGGAGCCTCAGCCGCTTCTTTTACCACTTCAGGAATGACCGCTGCAATCTCCGTTTTTGCTCCGGATCCTTTCGTGGTTACCCGTTGCTGTAATATTTTTTTTGTTTTTCTTAATCTGTAGCTGTTATAGATCAACCCGGCGCCGATGCAGAGAAGCAATAGTAAACCCATCAAAAGTGTACCATTAACAGTTTGCACATCAGCCGGGTGCTCTGTTTGGGTTGCTATCGGCGGACCCAGGAGGGAATAAACCGCGATCTTAGTATTTTCATTATTGATATCTGTAATCAGAGTAACGGCAATAAACCGCTTGCTTACGGGGCTATAAAACAGGTCTGCAAATGATGTGATGTCACGGAATAAATAAGGCACCTCTCCACCGACTTCCCTGAACACGGGCTGCGTTAAGGAGCTCTCTATCATCTGAAGTTTTGAATGATATTTGTGCTTTGGAAAGATCAGCGCATAAAAAACCTGTTTCAGGCTATCTATTACCAGAGAATTTGCAAAGACAAATTCTTCATGCGGAATATTCAGATTATAGATCTTTCTGAATTTCCGGCTTTGTACATCATAAAATAACAAATCGTATACACTTTTTGGATTAAGCGCCTGACGACCGGTTGCACTTCCATATCCACCCATTATATATACTCCGTTGTCAGCAGCACCCAATGCCGCCAGGTATCTGGGCGTAAAGAAATCGCCGGAGTGATTAACATGCTCCCACGAGCGGGTATTCAGATCACACCGCTGGACCAGATCCCAGTACCGGAAGTGCCCGTAACCGCCAAGAACATACAGGGAATTGTCGCGCGGAGAATAGAACTTATTGGTCTGCCAGTAATCACTTGCGGTATCCGGATACGTAAACTCCCTGTCCCATGCTGACGACTTAAAATCAAAAATGGAAACCCTTTTCTGATCGACATAATAGCTTAAAATATTACCCGATGATGGAATATAGAGAGACTCGCCTGCCCTGAACATATGGTGCTTGCCCGATCTGTAATGAACACTTTCTATATTATCGGTCCTGATGTGATAGGTTAAAAGTGAATCTTCACCAACAATATAAAGATCTTCTTTCTCTGCGTTAAAACAAATGTTGGCTATTCCTTCAAGAGAGATCGTTTTCTTCAGTTCCCATTCCTGGTGCATTTTCCTGATCCATAACGGGTTACTTACTAACGCGTCCTGGTTATTCAATTCCTCTTTTGCCCTTTCTCCCAACCGCTCATCTAACTTCCAGTAGTATCTTATCTTTCCTTTCTCCCGGATCCGGATGTTTCTGATGTTCATTGAAGGAACATCTGTGGTTTTAAACTCGCCAAATCCGTTTGCACCGAACAGGACCTTCAAATTTCCCTTTTTTATTCCGGCATGATCGGTATAGTATTTATTACCGTCAGACAAGGTAATGAGATTCTTTTCAACATTGAATTTCAGGCTGATGCTCTTCCATCGGCCATATAGCCGGTTATTAGCAATGTTAAAGCCTATCCTGGTGAATTTATCGCCATCGATAAGCTGGAAATGTTTCCATTCAGGCGTACTCTTATCACAAATAAGATCAATATTTTTATCGTGCGTGCCGATGATCCTTAAAATATACCCAAAGTATTCACTGCGATCAGGATTAAATGAAATATCAAAAGATACTTCGAAATCATCATTAAAGGAAAAAGTTTTCCCGGGGCTCAGATCAAGTCCGGTTCTTCTGTCCTGATCGGTTTCATTACTGGCAAAGCGCAGACCATACGACTGGGCGGAACAATCAAAAACATGCAGCAGGAGGAGAAAAACAAAATGGATATATAAGTAATTGTTCACTTTCATATGTGCCTCAGAATATGCTATTGCTAAACGTTATATAAATGAATTAGGGATATTGAGATTAATTGGCTTGTTTCTAGCTCAAAGGAACACATTATTGCCTGTGCACTGATAATCCAAATTTAATATGTTTTCGTTGAAACTATTAATTTATTTCTAATTCATTTCTATTGAAAGGATCAATTTCCAGGGAAGTCTGTGCCGAACATTTCACCGGGGTGAAGCACAACGGGCACTGAGCTGAGATCGGCCCCGGGTATATAAACACATTATTTTGATTATCAATTACTTGTAAAATATTGCATAGTGTAGCGGTTACATATGGGATGCACCAGCCCGGGGTTATTTTGTGCCGGGAAACGATAAGGGGATTGCCTGGTTACCCGAATCAAGGGGATTTTTAGTCTGAGCAGGAATTAAATTTGCCTTTATGGGATATTAAACGACTGTTATAGCGTATCAAAACAACCCGGTATCATAAATTTCTTAAACTAAACAGGGTAATAACTCCCTGTTTAGTTTACTTCACCACATACACGCTACTGCCGCTGAAGTTTTATGATCAGGTCTGTGCTCCCTGCAATGCCCTTTTGAACATTCTGGACATAAACAATACCCCGTAATCCTCCCGGCGACTTTACCAGATAAGATTTACCCTCGCCAATACTGCTATAGGCAAAAGTTCTGTAGTCTGCACCGTTCAGATTCCTGATGAAGGCGTCATTATGGATACCATCAAAAAGAGCTTTGGTGAAAGTCTGGTTATTTACAGCCACGATTCCGCAAAAGCTGCTTACCTTACTTCCTTTTATATCAAGGATATTATTTGAAATCAATTCTGTAGGAGATAAAAACATCGGCTCTTCGTTAGACCTGTCATACCCGTAACAAAACCCTTCATCGTCGTCCTTTATATTTTTGAACTCCGAAACCGAATACACCTTATGATCTTTAAAGGAAAAATAGAACCCGTAATTACTGTTAGTTTGAGCTCCAAGAGTAACAATATAGGTATCTATGGGTTTAGAGGTTAAAAAATGAAAGACATTGGTTCCTGTTTCCATATTTCCATCGGTACACGAGAAATTAACATCAAAAGGCTGATCCGGATTATTGATACTGACGGGGAGGTTGATCATAAACCGTGATTGCAATGCTCCGATAGTATCTTTATCCAGGACAATATCACCCATTTTAACCTCTGTAATATACGCTTCGGCAGACATTGAGCCCCTGATCGAATACGAAGACGGCGGAGTATCGGTATCAATTACATAGTAATCAATATTGTCGGCGAAATAGATATAAGGCTTTAACACTTCAAGTTTTTCTTTTTTACAAGCAAAGAGAAGCATTGAAATAAAACATATTAATAGTCGTTTCATAACTTTAATTTTATTCAATAAGTCCGTTTTTAACTTCTACTTCATAGATCTTTGTTACCTCACCATTTTCTGAAGTAACAGTATAGTTCACTTTCCCGGTGAAGTTCTCCAGGTCTCCGGATTCAGGGAAAACAGTTGCTCCTGAAGAAACGAGTACTTCGGGATGCAGAGCAGAACGGTCAATCCCGTCGGGAATAGCTACTGCAATGGTGCTATCTCCAATTGCGGCATCATAATAGATGTTCACATTTCTGTATACACGAAACCGTACGATCTTAGCCGCTGCACTTTTTGCGGGAGCAATATCCTCGTCGGGCGTTTTACATGAGTTTATAACAACAAACATGAAAAACAGAATAATATATTTATACATAGTTGATTGATTTTTACCAGCCCGGATTCTGAACGAGATTTTTGTTTAATAAAATTTCCTGTGTTGAAAGAGGATACAGATAGTGCTTCTTTACAAATACATGCGGGTTACCAACGGTAACAATATTCCAGAAGCCTGTGGTTTTACCCTTTGATACATCGTAGCCATGGACGTACCCGTCTTGAGTTTCCTCTGCAATTCTCCAGCGGCGCACATCAAAAAACCGAAAATCTTCAAAGGCCAGTTCCACCCTTCGTTCATGTACGATCTTTTCTCTCATTGCCGGCTGGGTTAGCCCTGCCGGCAGCGCAGGCATCCCAACACGTGCTCTGACAGCATTGACCGCACCGTATACTTCCGCAGAAGGCCCGCTGTATTCATTCATTGCCTCTGCGTAATTAAGCAGGATCTCGGTGTACCTGAATAGCTGAACACAGTTCGGCGTTACAGTAAGGCCTTGTTTGCCCGGGTTAAAATCTTCGTCGAGGTATTTCTGCATGCACATTCCCGTCTTTTGGCTTTCGAGGTGGCTTGCGGCTCCGCCGATCCATGGTTCAAAGGCATATTGAGGATACGATGAACCGGGATATTGAATATTGGCTTTAAACCGGGGGTCCCTGCTGATCCCGGGGTTTTGAAAGTCATACCCGCTCCCGGCTTCATTGGGTAATTTTCCATTCAGCATTTCAAACTGTTCGGCGAGTTCAAGCGTTGGATTTACCCAGTTAGCACCGTTTGCCGAACGGTTATACCAAAATACCGGAGCCCCTCCCCAGTTTAATACCGGGTTGCTAAGCCAGATGGTTTCATTGCTTACGGTAAAGAATATATGGCGGTAACGCTGGTAATAATTCTGGACAGAAGCCGTATCAGCGGCAAAATTCCCGATATATATACTATATCCAAGATCCATCACCTGTTTACAGGCGTCTGCCGCTTTCTTCCATCTTTCAATGTCATAATTCCCATAGTACTGTACAGGTGTGTATGATGGAAGCACCGGGTCATTGGTATTGAAAAGGGGGCTCGCTGCGAAAAGCAGCAAACGCGATTTTACAGCATAACAGGCTCCTTTAGTTGCCCTGCCAAGCTCGGCATTAGGTCTGGTTTGCGGAAGAACTGCTGCCGATTCGTCGAGTTCGTTAACGATCCAGTTCACACATTCTTCGAATGTAGCTCTTTTATCTTCCAGCAATGCCTTATAATCGTCGGTAACTTCAGTTCTCAGGATCACTCCTCCGAAACGTTTAACGAGTTCGGCATAAAAGAAAGCACGCAAAAAACGGGCTTCAGCTTTGTACATGTTCTTTAAGGACTCGTCGCCGTTAACGCCTCCGATGCTGGCAAGGAAAAGATTTGTTTTCCGTACCCTTTCGTAGGTATGTTTCCAGAATAAACAGGTAGGGGGTGTATTTTCACCGCTGCCGGTACCCTGATCACCTGCATTTTGATCGTCTTCGGGTGTCCAGCTACCTTCATGAAAGTAATTTCCCCAGATAGAATAACCGGCAACAGCATCGTCATCGGCTGTAGCATACGGGATATTACGGCTCACCACGTTATATGCACCTTGCTGCGTTTCCCAGTATAAGTTATTTAATACTTTCTGCGCACTTAAGATATTTTCATAAGCCACGTCGACAGTCATGTCGTCACTCGCAGGTTTATCAAGAAATTTTGAACAACCGGCCGTTATGGTTTGCATCATCAGCAGCATGATGATCATGCGATAATAGTTAAATTTCATAATATGAAAATTAGAAGGTTAATCTGAGTCCTGTATTGATCACTGTCATTATCGGGTATTGAGCGCTGTCGTTTTCAGGGTCGTACACAGGAACCTTAGACCACGTCACCAGGTTTATACTGTTGGCATAAACGCGGGCACTACTGGCCCCCAGCCGGCGGACAAGTCCGGACGGCAAAACATATCCTACTTCAGCCTGCTTAAAGCGGAAGTAATTGGCACTCATCTGCCAGAATGAAGAAGTTTGGAAATTATTGCTGTTCTGATGGGTATATGCCATTCTCGGAAAAGCAGCATCGCGGTTATCAGGGGTCCACCGGTCCATCCAAACAGCTAAAGGCGTATTATTTTCGTTGGAGAAAGGCACATTCTGTCCGCTGTAAAAATAATAAGTAGAGTTTGCAGATCCCTGAAACATGCAACTGAAATCAAACCCCTTGAATGTAAATCCAAGCTTAAGGCTGTAAAATATTTCGGGCACATGCGGATTGCCAACAGGTAATGCATCGAACGAATCGACCACCCCATCTCCGTTTACGTCCATGTACTTAACGTCGCCAGGCTGCAGGGGAAGACCAAACTGAGGGGGACTTTGCAGGATCTCTTCCTTTGATTGAAATAACCCTGTAGAAATATAACCGAAAGGCTGACCGATGCGGGTTCCGGTTGTTAACTGGTAATCGTATTTTCTGGGCGCTTCAGGGATCGAAACGATCTTATTCCTGGCAAAAGAAAAATTACCGCCATAATAATACCTGAAATTATTATCGGCCGTTCCGCGATAAGTGAATTCAGCCTCGAATCCTTTGTTCTTCACTTCTCCGTCGTTGGTGATAATAGAAGGACCGCCATAGGTAGCAGGAACAATGCCCACATTGGTTAAAATATGATTACGGTCTTCATAAAAGACATCAATCGTTGTTTCCAGTTTATCCTTGAAGGCCCTCAGATCGAAGCCCAGATTGATTTTTTTAGCTTTCTCCCAGGTAAGACCCATATTGCCGATCCTGGATTCAGAAGTTCCGGCGCTGCCCTGGCGCGGATATCCATAGTCTGCTCCCCCTGAGCCACCATAAAGGCTCAGATACAAAAACCGGTCGCCGCCAATCTGATCATTCCCCACCAACCCGTACGATCCGCGGATCTTGAGGTAGTTTATGGCATCAAGATTAAAGAAGTCCTCATTCGACAACACCCAACCGGCAGATACCGCCGGAAAGAATCCAAAACGGTGTCCCGGCGCAAAATTTTCCGAACCGTTGTATCCCATATTAAGTTCAGCGAAATAGGTATCCCTGAAGCTGTATGTGCCTCTTCCGGCAATACCCATTCTCCGGTAAGGAAGGCGCTGAATTGCATTCCCGCTCTTTTGTAAAAATTCTGTCTGGTTGTAAAGAATCAATCCCGTCAGTTCATGGCTGCCCATTTTCTTATTATAGCTTAATGATGGTTCAAGCACATAGCGGCTGGTGTAGGTATCAAGATTATCTCCAAAACCCAATGGCTGCCCGGTTGTAAAAAGTTCATACGATCCATCGTCCATAAAACGCCACATGTCTATTGATCCGGTGGTGTAGTGTTTGCTATAAGTGTTATTAAAGTCAAATGAGTAGTTGATATTAGCAGACAGGCCCGGAGTTACGCTGGCTAAATCCGCCCTCATACCCATTGTAGCCTGGATGGCTGTTTCCTTTGAATCAGCATATCCCCCGTCAAGGATGTTTGCCAGGGGGTTAAAGTTCGATTTTTCTTCGGTAGCCCATGTTCCGTCGGGGTTCCTTACCGGGGCTCTGTTCGGGTTGGATACCCTCATGCGGTCAAATACGGTGGTAGCATCCCAGTTGGGAGAATGTTTCGTGCCGATGATACCCGCCAGATTTAACTTTACCTGGAATATTTTACTCAGTTGAAAATCGACGTTGCTTCTGAAGTTATATTTGGTATAACTAACATTCGTACTGTAGTCGGGATTGTAATTACCGTATTTATACAAGCCTCCCTGGCTAACAATATTGGTAGAAACATAATACTTCGTAAATTTATCTCCGCCGGAAATAGCCAGGTTGTACTGTTCCTCACTGGCAATGTTATTCAAAGACTCTTTAAACCAGTTGTCGTTCGGGTAATTATATGGATCCGTTCCATTCTTATAGGCATCAAGTGCTTCCTGGGAATATGACGGAAAGATCCCGTCATTGATCTCCGCTTCGTTGGTCAGAACTGCCATTTCATACGAATTCACCATTTTCGGCAAACGGGTTGGAGTTTGAAAGCCCAGATTGGCAGTCAGGTCTATTTGCGGTTTTCCTTCAAATCCCCGTTTTGTAGTGACCAGAATAACTCCATTCGCGCCACGTACGCCATATACAGCAGTTGCAGATGCATCTTTCAGGATACTGATAGTTTCTATCTCTTCGACATTAAGAAGCCTGAGGTCGCGCTCTATTCCATCGACCAGCACTAAGGGAGCCTGACTCCCGGTAAATGTACTCACTCCACGGATATACATTTGAGCAACATCGGCCCCCGGCTCTCCCGAAGCCTGGATGGTAACCAGGCCGGGAAGCCTGCCCCCCAAAGCATTACTAACGTTTGCAGCCGGACTTTGCCGCAGTTCCCTGGCCGAAACCGAAGAAATTGCTCCAACCACAGAAACCTTCCTTTGCTGCCCGTATCCAACAACTACTACTTCTTCCAGAGACTTGGAAGCATCAGGAAGCAATACTACGTTAAGAGTAGTCATTCGCCCTACCTCAATAGTTTGCGAAATATACCCCACGAAAGACACTTTTATTTTATCAGCGGGCGAGACATTAATGGTAAAATTACCATTTACATCCGCAACGGTACCTCTGTTTGTGCCTGCTACCAGGATAGAAGATCCTGGCAGGGTTTCTCCGTTATTATCTTTTACTGTACCTTTAATTGCCCTTGTTTGGCTAAAGCCTGTACCGGGAAAAGCCAGAAGCAGGTTTAGAAAGATAAAGGTGCAGCCTATTATATTTTTAAGTCGTATCATATCCGGTTATAGTTTTTTGAATAAGAATTTCTGATAATTCGCTCCTCCATTTAAAAACTTTATGGTCATCACGTGCTGTCCTTCTGTTAAACCCATAACCGGTCCGTCGAACGGCTGAAACTGATCCCATGCTCCAGTACCTCCAACTGTACCATTTCCGGTCAATACGCCATCAATATAAACTTCATACCGGGCAGTGCCATCTGGTCTGGATTCATAGGCGGTTAAGCTATATGAACCAGTGTCGTTTACTTTTATATTATAGCTGCAGGATTCATTATCGTCGATGCTTCCGATATTCCGCATATCACTTTCTGTTGCGATCGTACCTACCGCACTGTCGAAATAAGCGGCACGGATAGTTCCGGGCAGGGTGTTATGATGATCATACTGATATTCGGTGACCAGCGCCTCATTAGACATTAATCCTACTTTAACAGGGTCGAGCCAAACGAGATCAGACAGGGGAATTTCATAGGAAGCACTTGTTGCCGAAATCACTTCCTTTTTATCTGCGCCCCAGGAGATCTGGTATTGGTCGATGATTACCACGGCCGGATCCATCCGGAGAAATATCGTCTCATTGTCGCCATCATCCGAACCGCTTATCGAGATCATCTTTTTGTCAACGCTTGTGGCTAACGGATCGGAATAATTACCGGAAAGGTCAACGGCTTTGACTATAAGCCCTTCTTTTATATCTCCCCTGATGATGGCGTAATTATTTTTGCTGCTCACGCTTACCGAATCGTTACCCAGGTAAACCACTATGTGCGACAGATCCGGATCCGCCGGATTTTGCCAGGTGGCCAGCGCGGCACCGTCATTAATTACGAAACCGAGCAGGTCGGTAACGGTGGAAGGATTTATGTGATCGGGTTTAAAGGGAATAGCCGATACATTTACGCCGTACGAAACTAAACCTTTATCATTCTCCGTTTTAACAACGAATGTATATGTTACCAGATTAGTAAGATTTGTGAATACCGTATTTACAGCTTTCCCATCCAGAACAGTTTCAGTTCCATCGTTGACATTCTTTATGTGAATTTTAACAATGTTATCCTCCGGGGGAGAACTCCAGCTTATCGCTACAGCCTGATCTTCACCACTTGCCTTAAGTAAACTCACATCACTTGGGGGAACCTGCGCAAACTTTTCCGGCTGTGGTGTAACCGGAAATTCTCTTTCTTCGCAACCGGTCAGTGCCAACCAGGCAACTAAAAACAGGCAGAAATGAAAGAAGATAACCCTGAAACAACAATTATTATGCAGTCTCTTCATCTTGAATTTTTTAATTAATCAGCGTTTATTGAAATAACAGAAATACCGTCCCAGGCGGCACATTTTACCTGCCGCTGAGATTTTAGACTTTATGATAATTTAAATTGTACTGCCTTCAGCCGGGGTTTATATCAGTTGGTTTTACCGGCCGAAACACTAATGAGTTAAGTAACAGATTTTTTCATCGCATATTTGGCTAAAAGGTTAATTTATTAATTGGTTTAATACATAACAGGAGTACCTGTTCCGGCTTACGGGGGATTAAAATTAAAAAGGGGATAATACATGGCTTTAATTGGTTTTGTTCTCTATTTATATTTTTTCACAGCTATTGCCGCTAAAAAACTTATACAATAATGAGAAACCGGAGCTTAATAAATGATTAATAAAGAATTAACAGCTATTTTTAATGCCAGATTATAACTTACAACTTTGCAGAAGGCGATTATTTCTGAGGAAAAAGCACGGCTGCACTTCGCTTCAGTGTTTAAAATAACGAAAATAACTACGCCTTGTCAGGCGGGAGAATTAATATTTTTCTTTAACGGTTTAGGCTTGGTATCTGAATTTAAGGCGTGATGTACAGCTTAAGCAGTAGACATAAATTTACAGGGTTTCCACCAGCAATCTTTATACTATTTCTCTATTTATTAAGGATTTTATTAAAATCACTTTCAAAATCCTCGTCGTAGATCTGCCTGTATTCTTTCACAAAGGTTTCGAAGGTAGTCTTCGCCAGCGAATGTTTACCCAGGAAGGCAAGCGATTTACATTTTATAGTCATCGCCTCTTCATTTACCGGATCAAAATAGAAAATGTAGTTAGCAAGCTGGATCAAAAATTCGGGGTCATCTGATATTTTCACCGAATCGGCAAAATGCAGGTAGGTATCTATAACCTCATTGGAAATTTCCGATTTAAATTCATCTAACCAACTGTAATCCAGGTCTGAAAGAAACCCACCCCGCTTGGTAATGTAGGCCAGGTCGGTAATTCTCTTTTTGCTCAGCTTATTTTTATCTCTTACAATATCGGTATAGACCTTGTAATCAACAAAGATGTGCTGATAATCGATATCTATTTTCCAGTAACCGGTTTCCCTGGAGATCCTGCAAACCGGCATCTTATCCAGGATACTTTTTAATTTGGTGATGTTGACGGAGCGGTTGTTGCGGGCGCTTTCAATAGACTTATCGAACCACAATAGTTCATATAGTTTTTCTGAGCTTATTCCTCTCCCTTTTGAAATGGTATACAGTAATAATATAAGGAAGAGTTCCTTTATCAGGGGAGTAAAATGTTTGGTGAGGTCGTGCCCTTCGGCATCGAATACCTGGAAATCGCCAAAAAGAAAAATGGAGTTTTTTATAACCACGGGTTCTTCTCCGGCATCTGCGGAATCTTCAGGCTCCTCCCCTTCAGGGATTCGTTTCCTGGCACCGTTTGCAAAAGTGCCAGCCCGGTCAGCCTCCGCTGTTTTCCGCTCCTTCTTCTTTTTAAATGCCAGTAACACTAACAGAAGGGCAGCAATAACAGCCATACCTGCAATATATCCCTTTGAAAAGGCTGATTCAGCAATCTCCGTTTCATCCTGGTATTCAATGGGCGGACTATTTAACGAAAAGATATTTACTTTTGTCTGCCCTGACTCATCTCTTATCAGCGTAACGGCAACCAGTTTCTTGCTTTTCCGGCAAAAATACAAGTCGGCAAAAGAGTACCTGTCCTGGAAGAAGTAAGGAATTTTGTTGCCGAGGAATTTAAATTCAGGCTTATCGAGCGACCCCTTAATCAGGCGAAGGTTAGAATTATATTTATTTTTAGGAAAGATCAATGCATAAAAGCTCCTTGAGCCCTCATCAATGATCATAGAATTTGCGAAAACAAAGTCTTCTCCTTTTATTTTCAGCTCGTAGATCTTTCTGAATTCTTGTTTTTTATAGTCATAAAACATCAGATCATACAAATTCCTCGGGTTTAGCATTTGCTGCCCGGTAGAACTACCGTAACCTCCAAGTATATAAAAGCCCCCTTTGGCGGCGCCCAAAGCAGCAAGATACCGTGGTGTAAAAGAACTGCCTCCGCCTGTGATACTATCCCAATGCCCGGTGGCGATCTTATATCTCCGAAGGGAATTCTTGTACAGGAACTGACCATACCCCCCGATGGTATATATGGCAGAATCAGTAACGGAAAAGACCTTATTCATGTGTCCGAAGACCGTTTCTATTGAGGGGGCAACGTATTGCCTGCTCCAGGCCCGGGTACCGAAATCAAAAAATGAAACAAGGGCCTGATCCTGGCATATATTGTATAACCGCCTGGTTGCAGAACTATATAACGATTGGTTTCCGTTAACCAGATTGAGTGTCCCTGAACTATATTTAAAGCTTCTTAAAGCCGATTCAGCCGAATAGGAGACAAGGGAATCGTTTCCTACAATATAAACTTCTTCTGATTCGGGATTAAATGCGGCACTCGCTACGCCGCCTATATTAAATGACCGGCTGAGCTGCCAGCTATAGTGTAATCTTTTTATCCATAACGGATTAATCACTGCAGCATCGGCGCCTTTGATCGATTCTGCAACAACGTTCCCCTTGTCTTCATTCAGCTTCCAGAAATAACTGAGTTTCCCGGAATCAAAAATTCTGACATCCCTTATTTTCATTGCCGGGACATCTGTTGTTTTAAAATCGTTAAAATCATTTGCCCCAAATAATATTTTATAACACCGGCCCGGCACTGCTTTCAAAGACGCAGAATACTTTTTATTACCGGCATAAAGATCCAGTTGTTTTCTTTCTGAATAAATTATTAATCTAAACCTGGTCCACTTATTAAATAAGGTTTCCTGGTCAATATTAAAAGCAATATTTGAGAAGGTCTCCCCTATTACAACTTTAAAATGCATTCCATCGGTTGATCTGCGGTCATAAAGAATATCAATATTCCGGTTCCCCTCATCGATCATTCTTACAATATATCCAAAATAATCACTGTGGCCTGATATAAAGGCCAAATCAAATGATATTTCAAAGTTCTTTTTAAGACATAAGTTCTTTCCGGGGCTTAGATCAAGGCCTGATCTTTTATCCTGTACCACTTCGTGACCAAAAAAGCCAAGACCATACGACTGGCAGGAGGCGCGGCCTCCGGAGGTAATCAGAATGGTTAGAAAAAATAAATATAGTAAAAGTTTATACCCCATAAAATTGTTCAAATAGTCCCTGTTCCAAAATAAATCCGGTGTAATATATAAGACGTTATTTATTCTACTCAAGGAAGCCCATCTTAAATAACGAAAGGTAAGATTCTAACTGGAACACTTCAAAATTAACAGCTTTATCTCAATTTACAACAACCTGAGAGCTTAAAACCATCAACATATTTTCTTTAAATTTCTCTCATCATAACCTGCTCTTAAATATTTTTTTTGAATTTATAACATTCTCAGGGCTTCCGTCGATCTTTTAGTGACCTTTTGATATAACGGGCAGCAACATAAAAGAAAAACCAATAACCAGTTTGAGCTCCTTAATGATCATTTTATCAGATATATGGCTTGGGATATCGGTTAGTTGCTATTTCCAGGCATGATAAATGAAGCAAATAGCATTTGCCTTTTATATTAATTGCCGGTTTACAATTAGCGCTCAAGTATAGCACAAAAGTAGATATGTCAATTAATAAAAGATTAATAATACATTAACAGATAAGTTCTGCGTCAATAATTTCAAACTGAATATAAAAAAAATTAAAAATTAACTGACCGAATTTTAAAATTCTTTTCCTACCTTGCTTTTTCAGACAGGAACGCATCTGGCAACAGGCTCGCATTTTTCTGATCTGAAACCAAGATCCCGTAAAAACGTTATTCTTAAAGTCTAAGAAGATGGAAAAGGAACCGCTCATAATCAAAATACAACAGTTGCTGATACATTCTGTCAGGGAAGTTACTTTCTATGACCAGGCCACCGATCAGATTTTGATTCCTGAACTTAAATCAGCCTTTGCTAAATATCTGTGGCTTCGGGGAGAGCATGTTGTGGGGATAAGATCCTTTCTTATCGGTATAGAACAGCCAGTACCGGGACTCAATCAAACACATCTTCAAAATGAACGTTTCTGGCGTTTCCTGGCAGATGCAGTTAAACAAAAGGATAACCCTGCCATTTTAAGCACCGGAATCCGTTATGCAAGATTATCGGTACATAAATATGCCGAAACCCTTCATTTTACTAAAGTAAAAGACAGGCTTCACATTATGCTTCAAAATCATCTTTTAGAAATTCAAAACGTTTTAAAAGAATTTTCTTCCATCCCTTCCAGCAGAAAAGCATCTTAATAGCATGGGCTGCAGGTTTCCAGCATCCGTTAAAACAGCAAAGTTTGCTTCTCCTGCCAGCATCTGAGTATTTTTTTAAGAAAAAACATTTTATTACCTCACATGTACCTTAATTTTACATGCAGTTATTATAATTGCAGTATTACTGAACATAATCTGAAAATATATCATAAAATCAACACGTAAATAATATGCAGGAATTAGAGCCCTCAGTTCTGAAAAAAATCAATGAATGGCTTCAGGGAAGCTACGACACCGAAACCAAACAGCACATTCAGAAATTACTGGATGAAAAGTCGTTTACCGAATTAACCGACTCTTTTTACCGGGACCTTGAATTTGGAACAGGTGGTCTCCGTGGGATTATGGGTCCCGGGTCAAATCGTATTAACAAATATACAATTGGTGCAGCAACCCAAGGCCTGAGCAATTACCTGAAAAAAACATACCCTTTTGAGCAGATTAAAGTTGCTATTGCGCACGACAGCCGGAATAATTCCGACTATTTTGCCAGGATTACGGCAGAGGTTTTCTCAGCAAACGGCATTTATGTATACTTTTTTAAAGAGTTGAGGCCTACCCCCGAATTGTCGTTTGCCATCCGTGAGCTGGGTTGTAAAAGCGGGGTTATGCTGACGGCATCGCATAATCCGAAAGAATATAACGGGTACAAAGCTTATGGGGCCGATGGCGGACAGTTTGTATATCCGCACGATGAAAAAGTAATGGAAGAGGTTGCAGCGATCGGCAGCATCGATGAAGTGCGGTTCACTCCCGAAGAACAAAATATTGAGCTGATCGGCGAAGAAATTGATGAGCTTTATCTTGATAAGATCACCAGGCTCTCTGTTTCACCTGATGCAATTAAAAGGCAGAATGACCTGAAAATAGTTTATTCCCCTATTCATGGCACAGGCATTACACTGGTTCCCGCTGCATTGAAACGGTTTGGATTTACGAATGTAACCCTTGTAGAAGAGCAGATCAAACCCGACGGCAACTTCCCTACTGTTGTTTATCCTAACCCTGAAGAGAAAGAAGCATTAACACTTGCACTCAAAAAAGGAAAGGATATTGATGCTGACCTGATTCTCGCTACCGATCCGGATGCCGACCGTGTAGGGATAGCCGTAAAGAACAGTGAGGGCGAATTTATTCTTTTTAACGGCAATCAGACAGGCAGCCTCCTGATAAATTATCTGCTTACTGCCTGGGAAGAAAAGGGTAAGCTTACCGGGAATGAATATATTGTTAAAACAATTGTAACCTCCTACATTATTGATGAGATAGCAAAAGCAAAACATGTAGAGTGTTATAATACCCTGACCGGCTTCAAATATATCGGCGAACTGATGACTAAGTTCCAGGGTAAGAAAACCTTTATTGTTGGAGGTGAAGAAAGTTATGGCTACCTTATAGGTGATCTTGTGAGAGATAAGGATGCCATAGTTTCTGTTGCATTTATTTCTGAAATGGCAGCTTTTTATAAGGACAAGGGAAGCAGTTTATTCGATGCCCTGCTCGAAATGTACCAGAAATATGGGTTCTATAAAGAAAAACTGGTATCTGTTACTAAAAAGGGCAAGAGCGGAGCTGAAGAGATTAAAGCCATGATGGAACGGTTCAGAAATAATCCGCCTGTAACTCTTGGCGGCTCTAAGGTAATTGCATTAAAAGATTATGAGCAAAGAATAGAAACAGACATCACGGCAGGCACAAAAAAGCCCCTGGACTTACCTGTATCGGATGTTTTGCAATTCGTTACTGAAGATGGAAGTATTATTTCTGCACGGCCTTCAGGAACTGAGCCAAAAATAAAGTTTTACTGCAGCGTAAAGGGCACTCTTCCGGGAAAAGATAACTATAAAGAAGTCAGCGAAAAGCTGGAAGAGAAAGTTACCGCTATCATGAGCGACCTGGGCGTATAGTTTAATACCTGCCCATACAGGCTATTTATCCTTACTGAGTTTTTAATGAATGCCGTATCTCTCAAATACGGCATTCATTTTTCAGAGCTGCACTTCCGGAAAATCGCTCAACGGAAAATAAAGATTTTATAAAGTGATTGTTAATATGTTAACAAATAAATTATACATTTTTAACAACTTTTACTTTACCTTTATAAGACCTCAGAAAATCTGCCGGTAAGGCATACTTGGGTCATTAACTGATAAACTGCTCATATGACCTGGAAAAAATTCAGCGGAGAAATTCTTCAAACTCCCATTCATGATGAAGTTAAAAAAGCGATTGAACGGGAAAACAGTCTTGGTAACAAATTAAAAGTATGTATTGGAACTGATTCTCAGGTAAAGGGGGCCGTTACCGATTATGCAACGGTTATTGTATTTCTTCGTGAGAAGAAAGGAGCTTTTATGTTCATCCATCAGGAGCGCAGCGCCAGAAAAATGAGCATTAAAGAACGGATGCTTACGGAGGTACAGAAATCCATAGAAATTGCATATGCCCTGTGCGACCTTCTCGACCTCTACAATGTAGACCTCGAAGTACATGCCGATATCAACACCAACCCCATGTTTAAGTCAAACCAGGCTTTACATGAAGCAATGGGATATATTCTGAGTATGGGCTTTGTATTTAAAGCTAAACCGGAGGCTTTTGCAAGCTCCGCCTGTGCAAATAAGATGGTACATTAACGTCATTCAGCAATAATATTTTGCCTGATTGTCTGAGCAACTGTAAAAAGGATATCACAATTACTAAAAGGTCTATCTTTTTGTATTTTTGCAGCATGCTTTCTTTTACAGAAGAGAATTATCTTAAAGCGTTGTTACATCTCACACTGGAGGTAGAACATAAAAATGAGGCTGGAACAAATGAGCTTGCTGCTTATCTTGGGGTAAAACCAGCCACAGCAACCGATATGTTAAGAAAATTAAAGGAGAAAAAACTTATCTCATATGAGAAATATGGAAAGATCTCTTTATCTGACGACGGGAGGACAAAAGCGATCGAAGTGTTAAGAAAGCACCGGTTATGGGAAACATTCCTTTATAAAAAATTAGATTTTACATGGGATGAAGTACATGAGGTTGCCGAACAGCTTGAACACATTCAATCCCCTAAGTTAGTTGATAAACTTGACACTTTTTTAGGGCATCCGCAATATGATCCGCATGGAGATGCCATTCCCGATGCCAAAGGAAATTTAAAGCCCTCATATAAAAAAACGTTAGCAGAAGCGGAAGCTGGAGTAGATTGCAGAATGGTAGCAGTGAAAGACAACACCGCCCCATTTTTAAAGTATGTAAGTCAGCTAAACCTGGCTATTAATGCCCCTTTAAAGGTGCTTTCCCGGCAGCCGTATGATGGTTCCATGGAAATTATAATTAACGGCACCAAAACAATTGTTTCTCAGAAATTTGCTGAGAACATTTTTATTAAATAAAAGTTGAAGACCGGGAGCTGAAGGTTGCGGCATGAGCAGACTTTCAACTTTCAACTTTCAACTTTCAATTTTCAACTTTCAACTTATGAGTACCAATATCAAAAATAAAAAAGCCTACTTTGAATATCACATTCACGATAAGTTCATTGCGGGAATTCAGCTTCTGGGAACTGAAATAAAATCAATAAGGGAGGGTAAAGCAAATCTTAATGATTCATTCTGCGCTTTTCTGAACGACCGCTTATATGTAAGGAATATGCATATTGCGGAATACTCGCACGGATCTTTCTATAACCATGAAGCTAAACGTGACCGCGCGCTCCTCTTAAATAAGAAGGAGTTAAAAAAGCTCCGCGATAAAAGCGAAGAAAAGGGCTTTACCATTGTACCTATCCAGCTTTTTATCGGCGAACGCGGGTTCGCCAAACTTGAGATCGGTCTTGCTCAGGGAAAAAAAGACTTCGACAAACGCGAAACGCTTAAGGAACGTGAAAGTAAGATCGAACTCGACCGTGCAATGAAACGATAAGCGGCCCTCTTACCAGGCCTGATCGCCTACCAATGGAACGAACCGGAAAGTATCAAGTTCTATCCTCTCATAATCTGTTTCGCTGACCCGAAAAACGGTAACCATCTTCTGCGATTGTTCATCTCCCACCGGAATTACCAGAATCCCCCCCACTTTTAACTGTTTAAGCATCACTTCCGGAACAAACGGAGCGCCGGCGGTAACCAGGATCTTATCATAAGGCGCAAACCCGGGAATTCCCCTGGAGCCATCGCCCACAAAAAACTGAGGATGATATCCCATTTTTCCCAGAAAAAGCTTCGCCCGCCGATATAATTTCTCCTGCCGTTCAATAGTATATACTACCGCCCCAAGTTCTAAAAGGATGCAGGTTTGATAACCCGAGCCTGTACCAATTTCAAGCACTTTATCCCCCTCTTTAATATTCAGCAACTGCGTTTGGTAGGCCACAGTATAAGGCTGCGAGATGGTTTGACCTTCCCCGATAGGAAAGGCAATATCCTTATACGATTGTTTCCAGAAGGTCTCATCAAAAAAGTAATGACGCGGTACTCTTCCGATAGCTTCCATAACTCTTTTATCATCAATTTTACGCTCATCCCTTAGCTGAGCTACCAACTTTTTACGTGCACCCTGCTCCCGGTAATTATCAATAAACTTATAGGCCATTCTTCTGCAAAAATAACTTCCTTAAACTATTTAACAGTTAAAATGTAGTATTCATATAATAATTTTCTGTATATTAACATTAGCTGATTTAATCCGATTAAAAAACTTCGCATGAGAAAACTTTTACTATCCGTTCTGGCAATTATTTCACTGACCTGCGAAGCACAAACCAAAAGCCACGCCGGAAACGGCACCCCTTACTCATACAGCATTGGACTAAAAGCCTTTAGCTATGAGGAATTCCCCAAAATACTTGACCAGACTAATTCTGATTCATTCAGGAGCTCTGCATGGAATGGATTTATTTTAAAATATAACGACAACCAAATCAGCTACAGGCTATCCGGAAATTTTTATTCAAAAGCACTGAGTTTTAGAAATGGATGTGATAACTGTGAAATACTTGCCGGAAGATTAAATGACAACCACATAAAACTGGGTTTTGAAAAGAACCTGACATATAACAGCATACAACCCTATTTCGGAATAGACATTGGTATTAAAAGGAGCGTTTTTAATGGGAGCACACAAAATAATGAAGCATTACTTAATAACTCAGGAGCTTATAATGTAAAGACTGAGAAAAACGGGTTATCGCTCTCACCTCTGCTCGGCATTAAACTTAATTTAATCAATCACTTTACTATAGCAGCAGAAAGTACAGTTGATATTTATTACAGCTATGAAAGGCAGGAAAAAGCCTATAAAGATGCTCCCGGTTCACGCACCCTAAATAAATATTATAAATGGGAATATTTATTAAAACCAGTTGGAATGCTCTCACTTCAGTATAATTTCGGAGAGGTGTATTAGGGCAGCAGGATACTTGTATATCTCAATACGGGTCTACATCTATCTGTACTACCGTCCCTTTATTCTGTTTATCTGTTTCAAACCGGAGTAAAACTTCCTTAAGAAATTCCTTCACGCGGCTAACGGCAATGCCGTTACGCTCTACCTTTATGTAGATCGTTTTTATATAGAAGTTCCTGATCCTGCCAACCAGAGGATCTTCAGGCCCCAGAATACGGCTTCCCAGTGCTTGCTTTAATTCATTTCCCAGCCGGATAGAAACGTGGCTTAATGCCGCCGGATCTTTATGTTTAACATCAAGCCTGATCATACGGTATATGGGTGGATAATGAAAATTTTTCCTTTCTGTTATTTCTGTAAGGAAAAGGCTTTCGTAGTTATGCTGCACAACCTGTTCTATCACTCTGTGCTTAGTATTATATGTCTGTATGATCACTTTTCCCGGCTTATCTCTTCTGCCGGCCCTTCCCCCTACCTGCGAGAGCAATTGAAAGCTTCTCTCGAAGGCCCGGAAATCGGGAAAGTTCAATAAACTGTCTGCATTGATAACTCCAATTAACGTTACATGATCAAAATCCAAACCCTTTGCAACTATTTGCGTACCTACCAGAATATCAATCCGCTGCTCTTCAAAATCATTCAGGATCCTCTGAAAACTATTTTTACTCCGGGTAGTATCAAGGTCCATTCTTGCGATCCTTGCAGATGGAAAAATAAATTGTAAATCATCTTCAATTTTCTCGGTACCAAAGCCCTTTTGTTCAATATGGGTAGAGCCACAGGCCGGACAGACCGAAACAGTATCCTGTTTATAGCCGCAATAGTGGCAGTGCAGCTTGCCGGTACTTTTATGATAGGTTAAACTGACATCGCAATGAATACACTGGGGGATATAACCACAGGTTTTGCAAATTAACAGCGGCGTATAACCTCTCCTGTTCTGAAAAAGAATTACCTGTTCTTTTCTTTCCATCGCCTGCTTCATTTCATCGATAAGCACGCTGGTAAAATTCGACTGTATTGTTTTTTTACTGGTCTCCTCTCCTATACTAACTACTTTGATTTCAGGAAGATTAGACTCACCGTAACGCTGATTTAGCTCAGTAAAGCCATATTTTCCGGTTTTCGCATTATAATAGCTTTCAAGAGATGGTGTTGCAGAGCCCAGCAGTACCTTTGCCTGATGGATCTTTGCCAGGTAAATAGCTGTATCTCTCGCATGATACCGGGGAGCCGGGTCATACTGTTTATAGGATGATTCGTGCTCTTCGTCAACCACCAGTAAACCTAGCTGCGAAAAGGGTAAAAAAACAGCCGAACGGGCTCCCAATACAACACTGTATTCACTTTTAAGAACCTTATTCCATATCTCAGCCCGTTCATTGTCGCCAAGCCTGGAATGATAAATTCCGATTTTATTGCCAAAATACTCCCGGAGCCGCTCAATGATCTGAGTGGTGAGCGCTATTTCAGGCAACAGGTATAACACCTGCCTGCCAGACTGCAGCTCCGCTTCAATTAAACGGATATAAAGCTGGGTTTTACCTGAAGAGGTAATTCCATGTAAAAGAACAACTTCCCTTTCCAGAAAATGCTGCTTTATACTCTCAAGAGCCTGCTGCTGTTCGCCGCTCAGGCTGAAATCCTTCAGCAGCATATCATCACCTTCCGTTAAACGGCTTACCGTTCGGTTTTCCAATACAAAAACATCCTTATCTATGAGTGCCTTTACAGGTGAATTACCACAACCCGATTCTTCCAGGATATCCTTTTTCGCAACCGGAGTACTGGCCCTGCTTAACTTAAGATACGCCAGAAAAGCTTCGAGCTGTTTAGGGCTTCTTTCAAGTACTTCAAACAAGGCTTTCCGGTTAGCAGCATCATTATAAAAAGGGTTCAATGATATAAAAGCCTTCTGCCTGGGCTTATAACGCTCGGCCATCTCCTCTGAAATATGGACGATCCCCTTATCAAAAAGAGATTTCAGGAGCCTGAATACCGATTTCTGTCCCAGGAGCTTTACAATATCACTTACTTTTAACTCTGGCTGGATCTCAAGGGCATCAATGATCAGGAATTCTTTATCGTTCAGGTCCTGTTTATCATAGACAGCATCTTTCAATAAGATCACTTTTGTTTCGCTTGCCAGCTTTAAGGCAGAAGGAAGAGCAGCCTGCATCACTTCGCCTATGTTACACATATAATAACCTGCGATCCATTCCCAAAGCTCCAGTTGCCGCTGGTTAACTACCGGTGTTTCATCCAGAACATCAATAATATATTTCGCTTCGTATAATTGAGGAGGTGTTTCACTGATGTGATAGATAATTGCCGTATATATTCTGCTCTTCCCAAACTGAACGACCACTCTTTTTCCTGCCTCTATTTGCTGGTTCAGAGACAGAGGTACTCTGTATGTATAAGTTTTCGATATGGCTAAAGGCAGAATTACATCAACAAAAAATGTTTGAAGTTCACCTTTTTCATCGTTCAGCTCGAGCATTATTTATTTTTAATTGCTGCCAGCAGCAGAAATAACCAACCAATTATAAACATAAGACCTCCCAATGGGGTAACCGGTCCAAGAAAACCGGCATCAAAACCGGTTATTGAGCGGGTCGACAGTAAATAGAGAGATCCGGAGAAAAATATAATTCCAAAGGAAAAGGCATAATAGGCTATATTAATAAAGCTATCACGGTATTTTGCCACAGTTGAGAGAAACAGCAAAGCCAGGGTGTGATAAAAATGATAGCTGACACCAGTTTTCCAGTTTTCCAGATCCGACACCGATATCCTGGCCTTTAATCCATGTGCACCAAAAGCGCCGAGGATTACCGCTGCAATCCCGAAAACAGAAGCGGTTATAATAATTTTTCTATTCATAATTTCTTACTATGCTAAGTTAGTAACCTTATATTATTTATGAAACTATTGGCGGTAATTTATCTATACACCTACATTCAAATAACTCAATGAAAGGCTGATATTTTTACTTTACAGGTATTTCTTAAAACGCATATGAAACAATTTTTATCTAAGTTTGCAGACAAGTCATGAGGAAAATAATCATTCTGAGTTCTGTTCTGATAATAGCTATCGCGGTAATTGCGGCAATGTACTTTTCAGAGCTTTCAGGTAACACCAATAACAGTACAAAAGTATTAAAATATATCCCTTCTGATGCCGCGTTAGTACTGAGTTTCAATAACGACGAGTCATTTTATGATATATTCAGTAACTACGAGCTCTTTGATGCTGTAATCGGAGAAAAAATAGCAGCGGAGCTTAACCAGCTTCATGCCCTTTTGCTTAAACAACCTGCTCTTAAAGAACTTGCAAACAGTAAAAAAATATTTATTTCCTTTCATAATGAAAAAGCCGACTCTGTAGATCTTCTCTTTGCTATTAGCCTGAATGAGAAAATTGCAGAAGAAGCCATAGAAGAATCACTTGGCGAACTTAGTGGCGTATCTGTAAAAAGAACACAGGATGATCATATTTACAAGCTCAGCCTCAATACCATAAATAAACCTTTTTTCCTGTATATAACAAGAGGAGCTGCAGCCGGAAGTTTTTCTGAAACACTTTTAAGGCGTTCTGTTGATCCTAAATCCGTTAAAATAAGTAAACAATTCATTAATGAAATAAATGGAAATGGCTCTGAGAATCAGAATTCTCCGGTAACTTTATCTATAAATCACCATACATTACCTTCATTTTTCAAGGGCTTTATCAATGGAAAACCTGATGGCAACTCTCTTCTGATCAGAGATATGCAGGGATTTTCATCTCTTAGTATGAATTTCAAGAGCGACGCTCTTATGTTTAGCGGCATCAGCACTCCCGATACTGCGGCTATCGACTATCCGGATCTTTTTCTTCATCAGCGTCCGGTAAAAAACCAGTTAAAAACAATATTGCCTGAGAATACAGCAAATTCAATTCTGTTTGGTGTTTCGGATTATAAGAGATTTCATTCAGACCTCAGGCACTATCTCGGTAAAAAAAGGGTATTACAAAAACTCGAAAACCAGATCAGCTTTATACGGACGGAAACAGGTGTGGATCTTGATAAAGATATAAAGTCTAAGTTATCAAATGAATTCGCGGTCGTAGAAACCGATGGACGCGAAAAGATAGGAATTATAAAGGTATTAAACGGAACTGATATCAACTTCTCTCTAAAGCTTATCAGCCAGAATGTTTCCGAAAACATAGGGAGGTTTAATCATTCAAATATCCTTTACTATTATTTTGGCGACCCCTTTAAGATTTTTTCCCGGCCTTATTTTGCTGTAATAGATAATTATCTGGTGACAGCCAACACACAGGCAGCGGTACAAATATATCTTGATAATTATATTAACAGCAGATTTATAGCAAAGACTAAAGAATTTTCGGGGCACGACCAGTTTCTGGCTAATAAATGTAATATTTTATATTTTATCAATAATAAAAGGTCAGAGAGAGTGATAAATACAGTCCTGAAGAAAGGATATTCGCAGGCTTTTTCCGACAGCAATTATGGCTTAAAGAATTTTTACGGATTATCGTGGCAATGGAGCTCTGACGGCGGACATTTTCAAACCAATATTTACGCGGATTATAATACCCCCGGCAAAAAAGATTTAAAAGAAATATGGTCGTTTAAACTGAATGCCCGCATTGCAACAGCCCCCCAGACGTTTAAAGATGGTGACCGGCAGATAATTATGGTTGAGGATAAAGTAAATAACCTGTATGCTCTTTCTGATGACGGCAAAAAAATATGGGCTGTTCAGATTGACGGAAAGATACTGGGTAGTATTTACCAGTTAACTGATGGTACCTTTTTATTTAATACTGCCAGGAAATTATACCGGATAAATACAAAGGGGTACGACTTTACCGGATTCCCCGTTAATTTACCTTTTAATGCCTCATTCGGGCTTACTCCTACGGGTAACGATCCGGCCTCCCTTAAGATCTTTATGCCTGCCGGTTCATTTATCCTTGCTTATGACGGCTCCGGAAAAGCCATTGAAGGATGGAGTAAAAAATTACCTGCCAAAATCATCTCCGATCTGAAAATTGTTGGTGTTAATAACACGAATCATCTGATTGCGGGAACCGGAGACGGACGGTTTTTCTTCTTTAATTACAATGGGCAGTTAACCGGAAAGGCTGAAATCAATACTGCTAAAAGCTTGTTTAAAAACAGGTTAATTGCAAATATTCATACCAATACAGGAAATTCGGGCATAGTGACTACCGATACGGCCGGAGTTGTTTATTATGTGTTTCTTAACGGAAAAATAACCAGGAAAAATACAGGCACATGGCATGAGGACCATGTTTTTGATTATCAAAATGTTACCGGGGATGAGAATCCCGAATTTATTTATCTTGATAAAAGCCAGTTAAGCATTTATAATCAGGATGGAACCCTTGTCTCTACCTACACATTTGATCATCCTGTAAAAAATAATCTGCAGTTTTTTACTTTAAATAAAGATGAATCACAAATTGGGATCTCATCACTGCAAAACGACCAGTTGTTTTTATTTGACGGAGATGGTAACCTTTTGAAAGGATTTCCGGTTAAAGGAATTAACGATTTCTATGCAGGATACATTAAGAACGACGGAATACGCTACCTTCTTTGTGGAAGCAGCGACAACTATCTTCACGTATATAAATTATAATATGAGAACGATTGCCCTGGTATATATAATGCTTGCTGTCTTTAATAACCAGCTTAAAGCACAGCAATTTGCTTTATACCATACCGGCACTTTATACGATTCTTTTGAAAATCCATCTCAAAAGGCATTTCAAACCGACAGCAGCCGTCAATATGCTTTTAACTTTTTCATCCCGGCAACCGGAATTAACTATAAAGTTAACGGCCCCGGCATAACAACCATAAAAAAAGCCTTGTATACCGGAAAATATGATACACGTGATCTTGCGTTAAATGAAGAAAAGCTTAATAAGTCTGCTGTCAATGAAAACACTTATATCCTGATGTTCAGGATATTCAATACAGTTAAATACCACAGGGAGCTGGGTTTTTCATGGCAGATAAAGACAGATGCTTATGGAGAAACAACTAACCGGACATTGGTCGTCTTTCAGGACTACCGGCGTGTTGTAGATGAACAGCTAAATAATGAAAAGTACACTAATAATCTCTTCAAAACATATACGTACGGTCAGTCGTATCACCAGTTTGGCTTTACTTATCGTGAGAACTATAATAAAAGGCTGTCTTATGGTTTTAAATTAAGTTACCTGAGTGGTATAGCATATAGCAAAATGCGTATTAACTCTTCAGATATTGCCACCGATCCGTTAACCGGCGATAGTACACTGTACCTTGACGGCGACTTCCGTACGAGCGTTTATTATGATGACTTACACCGGAAAATGTTAGTGCCGGGATTTAAAAATCCGGGAGTTGCACTGGGGATAGGTGCTGATTATAAGTTTAAACAGGGATGGTACTTTATGGCAAATATTAAGGACCTGGGCTTTATAAAATGGGGTAAAGATTCGTACATGTACAGCGACAGAAATTTTTCCATTAAGGCAAGTACTGTTAGTGATAGTTTATGGAAACAGATCAAGAGAGACCTCAAACAGAAAAGTTATATTATGCCGGTTAATGGAAAAGCGGAAGTGCTTCTTAATAAAGATCTGGGGAATTATCAGCCCAATCTTATCTTGTCCAAAAATATTTTCTATCAGGGAGGTGATGTTGCTATGATAAATACTTACCGGTATAAGAGTTTAAATTTAAGCCTTTCTACTGCCTATGACCTCAATGGCTTTTTTGCCCTGGGAACACAGATAATGCTCAAATCTCCTAATGCTGAATTTTTCATTGGAAGCGATCAGCTATTTAAATCCATGGATACAGGGAAATCATTTGCCAATTCAGATGAGACTATTGGCAGTGGCTATAGCGGTGCGTCGTTCTATTTTGGCTTTGCTTTAAAATTTGGAAGGATCATGAGCAGACAGGAAAATGAAAACTACATCCCCGGTATTAACTTTAAAACAAATGACAAACCCGGCTTCTTTCAGCGTATTCTGGGCAAAAGGGAATAAGGCACACTGATTTATATCTGAAATCAATTCCCCTTTTTTATCCCGGCTATAAAATCCTTTAAATAATATGGCTCAAAGTAGGCGACGTCTTCAAATTGATAAAGGGTAAATTTCGAATAAGCCAGATAACTCATATCAGTCGCCGAATTAATAAAATCGTCTTCAAATAATGCATTTGAATGCATTCCAAGTACTTCACGGCATTTATTTGCCCCATCGCCGAAGAATACCACCTGATGATCACTCAGAACATCAGAAAATGAATTACTGTCGATAACCTTTGCATCGACGGACTTTAGTTCTCTTAATTCATGGTCAAATACTGCGGTATATACCTCCATACGTCTGGCATCAATCATCGGACAATATAAAATGTCTCTGTTCTGATGCCTCGTTATCATCTTTGAGGCCATAGCAGTCAAAGTGTTTACTGCAATCAATGGAACATCTAAAGCATAACAAAGGCCCTTTGCCGTAGAAACGCCGATACGCAGGCCTGTGTAAGAACCTGGTCCCATACTTACAGCCACCGCATTTAATGCAGATAATGGAAAGCAAGCTTGTTTCATTACATCCTCAATAAAAATTGTCAGGGATGAAGCATGCGCATTACGCTCTTGTAACTCTTTGACAGCAATTGTTGCCCCATCTTCGGATAAAGCTACCGAACATGAAGTTGTAGAAGTTTCGATTTGCAGGATAAGTGCCATTTTCCGGCAAAGATGCAAATAAGCTGACTGGAATAAAAGTTTTATATAACCTTATGGTACGGGATCATAGCCATGCCCTCCCCAGGGATGGCATCTCGCAAGACGTTTTAAAGTAAGCCATCCGCCCTTGAATGGTCCGTGTTTTTTGATTGCTTCCGCACCGTATTGCGAGCAGGTGGGGGTATATCTGCATGAAGCACCCAAAAGAGGCGATAACAGATACTGATACAGACGGATGAGCACTAAAAAAAAGATACCGAGTATCCACTTAATCGATCTTGTTACCGGCTTCAGCATATACTTTATTCAATTGTTTAAAAACAGAAAGCAGCTTTTTTTCAATAAATTTATATTCGGCTATTTCCTTTCCTACATATTGTAAAGATAATAAGATCTGCCATTTACTTTCCTGCAAAAAAGGATATAGAAATTCGCCTTTATGGAGGCGATAGGCCTCACGGATACGGCGTTTAATAAGGTTACGGTCATGTGCACGCTTAAATCTGCGCTTTGGAACCACAATAACTACCTGTGCCAAACATCCTTCAGGAAGTATTTCTGAAAGATAAACTACCCTGAAAGGATATATAAGGAAAGAAGAACCGTTATTAAAAAGCTCATCTAAAAGCTTTTTGCTGCATAACCGTTCTTCTTTTTTAAATGTATACATTTCTGACTGCCCTTAAGCCTGCTTATGCAGAATGCTCTGCAGTCCCCGTTTGGCTACATCTGCAATCAAAAATTTATGCTTTATGACGACGCTCGTCAGATACTGACAACCTGCTTCTGCCTTTGGCTCTTCTGGAAGCTAATATTCTTCTACCGTTTGCAGTGCTCATACGCTCTCTGAACCCGTGCTTATTTCTTCTTTTTCTTTGAGAAGGCTGAAATGTTCTTTTCATGATTATAAAAATGTAGCTCTTAAAAACAAGAGCGCAAATATAGGGAGATTTTTTTCAATGTCAAAGTAATTCCGGTAATTAGCTGTAAGCGTTTTAGTAATCCGCCTCAAACGCAGAATTATCAACATTAAACGAAAATGCTAATCATATCATTTTTGGTCCATATCGCACAAGGTGCCGTTGATCACACCTATAAGCTAAACTATTTTACGTATTTTTGCATTCAAAAGTATTACCCGAGTATTGATACTTGATACTTGATACTTGATACTTGATACTTGATACTCGATACTCGATACTTGATACTTGATACTTACTAATTTTTCACATGGAACAGCTTTCAGAATTTGGAAAAGTATTTATATTTCTACTGACAGGGATTTTACTGGTATCCTTTACCCTGTTCCTTTCACATCTGTTAGCACCCAAAAAACCTACCCCTCTTAAGTTAAGTTCTTACGAGTGCGGAGAGGAACCTACAGGCAATTCATGGCTGCAAATTAATCCCCGTTTTTATGTAATTGCCCTGATTTTTCTGCTTTTCGACGTAGAAATGATATTTATTTTTCCATGGGCTACTATTTTCGGACAGAAGGCAATATTAGCGGCTAACCCCCTGTGGGGCTGGATTACTTTAACAGAAATGTTTGTTTTTGTTGGTATACTGTTACTTGGATTAGTGTATGTATGGCGCCGTGGAGACCTGGAATGGATTAAACCAGAGCAAAAACTCCCGGTAATAAAAACGGGCATACCAAAATCAGTTTACGAACGTATTAATAACGATATCTATAAAGTAAGAACATTTATACCGGAGCTCCGTAAAGAGGAACCGGTAGCAGAAAAAACAGCGGTTGCAGCAGCAAAACCTGCATTTAAAAGAGTACAAAAATGAGTCTGGAGAAAATGTCGCAGGACGGTGGAATTATAGTTACAAAACTGGATGACTTGCTGAACTGGGCAAGATTATCTTCTTTGTGGCCCGTAAGCTTCGGCATAGCCTGTTGCGCTATAGAAATGATGGGAGCATATTCTTCTAATTTCGATCTCGACCGTTTAGGCGTATTTCCGCGCCCTACTCCCCGCCAAAGTGATGTCATCATTATCGCAGGTACTGTCACATTTAAAATGGCCGACCGGATCAAAAGGCTTTACGAACAAATGCCCGACCCTAAGTATGTTATCTCTATGGGTTCCTGCTCTAACTGCGGAGGTCCGTATTGGCAGCACGGTTATCATGTGGTAAAAGGCGTTGACAGGGTAATTCCGGTAGATATATATGTTCAGGGCTGTCCCCCCCGTCCTGAAGCCCTCATTGGCGGAATTATCGAACTTCAAAAAAAGATCCGGGAAGAAAGCCTGCTAAGTTCAAAATAAATCAGGCATCCAAAAAGTGCCCTGCACCGGAATATTAAATATCTTACTGTTTAATACTCCTTCCGGAACAACGTTGCCTCGGCCCATAAACTATACAACACATTTCCAACTCTATGATTATCAGCTATAAAAGTGTGTTGTATATCTAAATCAATTTTTGTTAAATCGCTGGAAACCCGCAACCTTCAACCCGCAACCTTCAACCTTCAACCCGCAACCTTCAACCCGCAACCTTCAACCCGCAACCCGCAACCAAAATTAGTTTTTCTCACAGAATTCAATTAAACTTGCACCAATGAAAGCATTTTATGGTGACTTGCGCGTAGGCGTTCTTGGCGGTGGCCAGCTTGGACGAATGCTGATACAGGAAGCAATAAATTATAATGTAAGTATTCGCGTGCTGGATCCCGATCCCGATGCTCCCTGTAAAAACCTATGCGATAAGTTTGTTAAAGGTTCATTAACTGATTATGAGACCGTTTACAACTTCGGTAAGCAAGCTGATTTGCTTACTATAGAAATTGAGAAGGTTAATGTTGATGCTCTGCAAAAACTTGAAGAAGAAGGGGTGTTGATCTATCCTCAGCCACGTGTTATCCGTTTAATTCAGGACAAGGGCCTTCAGAAAGAGTTCTTTAAACAGCATGGATTCCCTACCGCCCCTTTTCAGCTTGTTTCTTCCAGGGAAGCACTCAAAAACGTCGCATTGAATTATCCGTTTGTACAAAAGCTCAGGAAGGACGGATATGATGGCCGGGGCGTCTTTAAGTTAAGATCATCTGAAGATATTCCACAAGCTTTCGACGCCTCCTGCATAATAGAAGAATGGATCGACTTTGAGAAAGAAATAGCTGTGATTGTTGCCCGTAACGAGAATGGCGAAATAAAGGCCTTCCCTTGTGTTGAGATGGAATTCAATCCTGATGCTAATCTCGTGGAGTTTTTGATCTCTCCCTCTACTTTACCGTTGAACATACAGACGAATGCAGAACACCTGGCAATCGAAATTGCCACCGCCCTTAAAATTACCGGTTTACTTGCAGTTGAAATGTTTCTGACTAAAGACGGGCGTATTCTGGTAAACGAACTTGCCCCCCGCCCTCACAACAGCGGACATCAGACTATTGAAGGAAATTATGTTTCGCAGTTTGAACAGCATTTACGGGCTATTTTCAATCTTCCGTTAGGTGATATCCGCCCTGTTACAAATGCTGTGATGATCAACCTGCTTGGTGAAAAAGGATTTGAAGGCCCTGCGGTATATGAAGGACTGGAGGAAATACTCAGGCTTGACGGTATATACGTTCATCTGTATGGGAAAAAATTCACTAAACCCTACCGGAAAATGGGCCATGTTACCATTATCGATGATGTCAGGGAAAAAGCTATTGAGAAAGCACGCTTAGTACAGGAAACGGTAAAGGTGAAGGCTTAAAGGTTAAAAGTTAAAAGTTGAAGGTTGAAAGATATATAAGTCGGGGGCCATTGCTTTAAGAAAAAGAGTACGGGTTCAACAACTAATCACAACATACAAATATAATAATGAAAGTAGGCATCATAATGGGCAGCAAATCCGATTTACCAGTAATGCAGGATGCCGCCGATATTTTGAAGGAAATGGAAGTCCCATATGAAATAACAATTGTTTCTGCCCATAGAACTCCTGAAAGAATGTTCAATTACGCAAAAACTGCAGAAGAACGCGGGCTCAGGGTAATTATCGCAGGAGCCGGAGGCGCAGCGCACTTGCCCGGCATGATTGCTTCATTAACCCATTTACCGGTAATAGGCGTACCTGTGAAGTCCTCTAATTCGATTGATGGCTGGGATTCAATACTCTCTATACTTCAAATGCCGAATGGTATTCCGGTAGCTACAGTAGCTTTAAATGCTGCTAAGAACGCAGGTATTCTTGCAGCTCAGATCTTAGGTACCTCAAACGAAGTGATAAGCACACGCCTTAAAGCATATAAAGAAGACCTTAAGCAAAAAGTAGAAGAAGCTGCCAGGGAAATGGAATCGTAATTTCATCTCCACCCTTCAACCTAATTCCACATCGGATTTTCAGGAAAGTTAACAATATGCGCATATTTAGGGCCAAGCCCTGCCACAATATCCTTCCACAGATTTCCTTCTTCATCTGAAAAAATAAGATCAGGATTATACTGGTTGGTTACAAGCCACGAATTCTGATCTAACTCTCTTAAGAGCTGCCCGTTATCCCAACCAGAATATCCGATAAAAAACCTGACTTCGTTCTTCATAACCTGATTATTGCCTATAAGCAGCTTTAAGGTTTCAAAGTTTCCTCCCCAGTATATGCCCTTAGCTATCTCCTCTCCACTGTTCATCCGGTCATAGCAACAATGAAGAAAGTGCAGCGAATCATTACCAACTGGTCCGCCTATATAAATTGGGAAAGCAGCATCCTGTAATTCCGGCACAATATCACTTAGTACAAAATCGCTTTTCTGATTTAATACGTAACCAATTGAACCTTCATCCTTATGTTCGGCAAGCAATACTACCGACCTTTTAAAGTGAGGGTCGAGCATAAATGGCTCTGAAATAAGCAAACTTGCTGTCCTGGGTTGAACTTCATTTAACATATACTCATAACAATACGTGTAAGTTATATGTTTTTACATTCATTTGAATGTATTTATTATTAATGATTTTTACAATTAGTAAGTTTGCAGCAACATGATGTTAAATAACGAAACTATCCAGAACCTCCGGCAGGAGTATAAAGCCGCCACTCTGTCTGAAAAAGAAGTAGCCTCCGATCCCATTAGTCAGTTTTCAAAATGGTTTTCTGAAGCCATGGCTTCAGGCTTAACAGAACCAAATGCAATGACGCTTGCCACAGCAACTGCTGAAGGAAAGCCATCAGCAAGAATTATGCTCCTTAAGGGATTTGAGGAAAGAGGGTTTATCTTTTACACTAATTATCTCAGCCGGAAGGGCCAGGAAATTACAAAAAATCCTTATGCTTCGTTAGTCTTCTTCTGGCAGGAGTTAGAGCGTCAGGTGCGAATCGAGGGAACGCTCGAAAAGCTCGATGAAAAGGAATCAGAACAATATTTCCATTCACGTCCGCGCGGAAGTCAGATAGGTGCCCATGCATCTCCCCAAAGCAGGGAAATAGAAGGCAGAGATGTATTACAAAAGAATTTACAGCAACTTGAAGAGAAATATAAAGGGGATCTGCAGATACCTAAACCCCCGCATTGGGGAGGGTACGTTGTTAAACCTTCTTACGTTGAGTTCTGGCAGGGCGGGCAGGGAAGACTGCATGACCGTATCGCTTACCGTCTTGAAAATAACCTGTGGAAAATAATACGATTAGCTCCTTAACATGAGTTTTGAAGAGATAAAAGAACTGATCGCCCGTAAGTTCGGAGAAAATGCCATTGCCGGTGAAGAGCATACGGGGCTCCAGCCTGCATTGCAGATAAAGCCTGATATCATTGCAGAGGTTTGCATGGAACTGCGCGATAATGAACAAACATATTTCGATATGCTTTCATGCCTGTCTGGTGTAGATTACGGAGTAGAAGAAAACATGTTTGGAGTAATTTATAATCTCGCATCTATTCCAAATAAAACACAACTTACTCTTAAGGTGAAAAAATACCACGACCGTAGCCGCGAAGAACTTCCCTCGTTCCCTACCGTTAGTTCTGTATGGAGAACAGCCGACTGGCACGAACGGGAAGCATACGATTTAATGGGTATCTGGTTTGATGGGCATCCTGACCTGCGCCGTATTCTTCTCCCCGATGATTGGGAAGGATATCCTTTGAGAAAGGATTATCAGGTACAGGAATATTATCATGGAATTAAGGTAAATTAACCTGCTATCCTCATAGCGAATCAATAATGAAGAATATAGCACCAACTCGGTACGAACAGTTAATTGCAGAAGCGCAATCAACGGAGATGATCCTTAATATAGGGCCTCAGCATCCCTCCACTCACGGAGTTCTGCGTCTTGAAGTGATCACCGACGGGGAAATTGTAAGGGAAGTGATACCACATGTCGGATATCTTCACCGCTGCTTTGAAAAACATGCCGAAAACCTCACATACCAGCAGACCATTCCTTTCACCGACAGGATGGATTATCTTGCCTCGATGAACAACAGCCATGCCTGGGTAATGGGAGTTGAACGGATGCTTGGTATTGACAAAGAAATCCCCAAAAGGATAGAATATATCAGGGTATTGGTTTGCGAATTAAACCGTATCGGCTCTCACCTGATCGCTCTTGGAACCTACGGCATTGATATCGGCGCATTTACCCCTTTCCTGTGGTGTTTTAGAGATCGTGAGCATATCATGAATATGCTTGAATGGGCATCCGGTTCCCGCCTGCTTTATAATTATATCTGGGTGGGAGGCCTTTTTTATGATCTTCCTGTTGGATTTGAAGAACGTTGCCGGGAGTTTGTAAACTACTTCCGTCCAAAGATGGCAGAACTTAATGAGTTATTAACAGATAATCAGATCTTCATCTCCCGGACCGCCAATGTTGGTGTTCTCCCTCTTGATGTAGCAATCAATTATGGTTGCTCGGGACCAATGCTCAGGGCCTCGGGATTGAAATGGGACCTTCGCCGCGTTGACGAATATTCTGTTTATCCCGAAATTGAATTTGACATTCCTGCGGGCAAAGGAGAAATGGGAACAACCGGAGATTGCTGGGACCGGTTTAAGGTACGTATAGACGAAATAGAACAATCAGTGCATATTATTGAACAATGCCTTGACCGCCTTCAAAGCGACCTGAAAAGAACATCAGATTTTGATCCACGGGCCAGGCTCCCTAAAAAGATTATCCCTAAAGCCCAGGACTTTTATCTGCGTGCAGAAAGTCCCAGAGGCGAACTGGGCTATTATTTCATTACCGACGGTAAAACCGAGATTCCTAAAAGGGTTAAGGCCAGGGCTCCAAGTTTTCATAATTTATCTGTTATTTCAGAGATCTCCAGGGGAGTTCTGATTGCCGATCTGATTGCCATTATCGGATCTGTAGATATTGTATTGGGAGAAGTTGACCGCTAAATAAAACCGCATGATCAAAAGCTCACAAACGGATATGAAAGTGCTTGGCAGGGTCTTTGCAGCCTTTAAAAAAACAAACACACTTTTACATAAAAAAGGCCCGGTTGACGGGCCTTTTTTACAACACTCAAACTAATAATCAATATACCTTAACCATATATATGTAATTCTGAATCTTCTTGATCTGATCCTTACGGCTCAGATTTGCCAGAGTATTCTTGCTGTTCAAAATTAATTTTTTGTCAAGCGACTCTTTAGGTATCGATTCTATTGCCTCCAGTAAATAGCCCGACTTAATAGCAAAAGAAGCTCCGTCGGTATTGGATGACTTGCCTTTTATAACCCCGATGATATTCCCTTTACTGTCCAGCAAAGGGCCACCGCTGCTACCCGGATTAACAGAGATATCAACCTGGTATTCAGTTGTATCGCCAGAATGTCCGGTCTTCGAACTCAAATATCCTTTAGTGTAAACAGGATCATCCTTTGGAAAACCATATGTAAACACATCTTCGCCAAGATCAGCAATAGACCTTTTGAAGCCATAAGGCAGCGGCTTCAATGATTTAAATCCGGGATCTGTAACTTTTAAAACAGCAATATCATAAGCCGGATAACTGTAAATCGTCACCGCTTTATACAAATCGCCGTCAGTATTCTGAATATAAACAGAATCGGCATCTCTGACTACATGATAATTTGTAATTACATAACCGTCTGTTGTCAACGCAAATCCGGTGCCTCCAAACATAGCAGGATCAGCAGGAATTTTTGACGATGCCTTGATATTTTTTAATATCTCATTCTTAGACCGCTGTACCTTATTATTTATTTCCCGGCTCATCTCCCTGCGAAGGGCGATATTGTCAGAATGAATAGCACTGGTCTTCGCAAAAAAACCTGTGGAGAATAACGTTGCAAACACAGCTAAAACCGCTACAGACGCGGCAACTGCGGCATTGATACGATATTTAGCCCACAAAATCCTCACTAAAGCAGATAAAGGCATCACTTCCGTTCTCAGGGAAGCCACATCAAGGCGTTCATGAATAGCATTCATTTCAGATACTAACTTTCTGTGCTCTCCATATTCTTTTATCTGATTCAGAAAATTCTCATGGGCTACCACCTTCTGATCCAGTAACGGATCGGAAACCCTCAGAGCCTCAAAATCTCTCAGCTCTTCGGTAGTCATCTTACCCTTTAAATACAACTCTATTTGTTCTGTCAATTCCATTTCCTAAACTCTCCGGTTCTCTTATGTCTGAAAAAATATTTTTTTCAGACGTTGCAAACACTTGTACTTTTGGTTCTTTGCATTATCAGCATTAGTATAACCAAATTTAATGCAGATCTCCTGCATTGATTTATTATTAATGTAAAAATCCTCTATAATCGTCTTGCATGGTTCCCCTAAACGACCCAGTGCCGCTTCCATCTGCCTTAACTGTTTGTCCTTCTCCTCGTGCTGTTCAATATCCTCCTCAACAGGTAACGTTTCTTCAAAATCCTGTAAACTTCCCGAATTACGGCTTTTATAACTGAGACGCTTTAACCATAATCTCCTGCAGACCGAATAAATAAACGTTTTTAATTTACTGCTCAGTTCAAAATTTCCACTCTTGACCTTATTATAAAGAACGATTACAGATTCCTGAAAAACATCCTTGGCATCATCCTCTGTCCCGTTATTCATTACAACAAGTTGCAATATCATTGGGAAGTATGCCTTATACAATTTTTCAAGGATATCTTTTGAGCCATTAAGAATCCCTAATATAACTTCACTATCAGTTGGTTCTGACCTTTTTATCTCCCTGCTCACTATTTATACGATATTATAAAATTTGTAACCCAATGATAGGGAAAATTTATTTTAAAAAAATAATTCAATTACCGGGTTACTTTTCCTGATACGAAGTATTAACCTTAAAATTAATTAGTATTTGTTTAATCATTAAACTTTAACCCAGAAATGAAAAATCTGTTTAAATTCGGTTTCTTAGCATTAGCTATCTCTTTATCAGTTGCATCATGTAGCTCTAACAAAACTGGAAGCTCTACTGATTCAACTTCAGTTGATTCGACTGCTACAACTGATACAACAATGTTGACTGACACTGCTGCTACAGGCGATTCTGTTGCTACAGACACTACTAGTGTAAGATAATATCGGGTGTTGTTATAAAAAAGCTGCTCTTTTTTTTCAGAGTAGCTTTTTTTGTGGGTTACCTCTTTTAATTAATTGTATTAACATTTAAAATATATAAAAAATGAAAACATTATTTCAGACCAGCTTTTTGGCTCTAGCCATTGCCCTTTCTGTTTCAGCTTGTAATTCAAACAAAACTCAAAATTCAACCGCAGACTCTATTGACTCAGCTTCTTCTGCAACAGTTGATTCTATCGATTCTACTGCTTCAGCTAAGACTGACACTATCGATTCAGTTTCTGGTGCTAAGGTTGACTCAATCAAGAAGTAATTATTTCTCCACCCTAAGAAAAGCTTAAATAAAAAGAGGATACCAGGATTTGTTCCTGGCATCCTCTTTTTTTATATATACCATTCTGCTGTGCCCTTAATATTTTCTTTATTTAACCTTATATTTTTCTCCTCTAATTTTGAAAATGTAACTTTGGCAAAATGTTTCATATGAGTTCATCTCCATTATTTGCCATTTCACCCGTGGATGGCCGCTACAGTAAAACTACCAATAAGCTGTCGGCCTATTTTTCAGAAGCTGCTTTGATCAGGTACAGAGTTTATATTGAGATTGAGTATTTTATTGCCTTATGTAATTTACAACCCGAACAACTAAAAGGCTTTCCGGAGGAAAAATTTCATACGCTGAGAAACATTTACGAACAGTTCAATGAAGAACAAGCTCTTCGCATAAAAGAAATAGAAAGCATTACAAATCATGATGTAAAAGCTGTAGAATATTTCATCAGGGAAGAGTTCGACAGGCTGGAATTACAGTCATATAAAGAATTTATTCATTTCGGCCTTACTTCCCAGGATATTAATAATACAGCTATCCCTCATTCTTTTAAACTGGCAATGGAAGAAGTTTGGCTTCCGGCCGTTTACGAATTAATCACCAAAATAAAAACACTCGCATCCAACTGGCAGCATATTTCAATGCTGGCACATACTCATGGCCAGCCCGCCTCTCCTACCAAACTGGGTAAAGAACTTATGGTATTTGCCGAACGTATTGAAGTTCAGCTCCGGCAGTTTAAAACTATTCCATATTCAGCAAAGTTTGGCGGGGCAACCGGAAACTTTAATGCACACCATGTAGCTTACCCTGCAATTAACTGGAAAGAATTTGCTGATCAGTTTGTAAACAATCAACTCGGGCTCAGCAGGTCTCAGTACACCACACAAATAGAACACTACGACAATTTTGCTGCTCACTGCGATGCTATAAAAAGAATCAATAATATCATTCTTGACCTTAACAGGGATATGTGGACCTATATTTCCATGAACTACTTCGGCCAAAGAATAAAAGCCGGAGAAGTAGGATCTTCAGCCATGCCGCATAAGGTAAACCCTATTGATTTCGAAAACTCTGAAGGAAATATGGGAGTTGCGAATGCCCTGTTAGAACACTTTGCATCTAAGCTGCCTGTTTCCAGGCTCCAGCGCGACCTGACTGATTCTACCGTTTTACGTAATATCGGCGTGCCTGTTGCTCATAGCCTCATCGCTATTAAATCCACTTTAAGAGGTCTGGATAAACTTTTACTGAATGAAGAAGTGATAGCGCGCGATCTCGAAAATAATTGGGCAGTAGTAGCAGAAGCCATTCAAACTATCCTCCGCCGTGAATCATATCCGCATCCGTATGAGGCGCTTAAAGAACTCACGCGTACTAACCAGAAGATTAGCGCCGGCACAATTGCCGCTTTCGTAGATACCCTGAACGTATCCGAACCCGTTAAAGAGGAAATTAAAAAAATAAGCCCGGCAACATATACAGGAGTATAAATTAAACAATTAGTCTATGCATTGTCAATTCTGCAGTGTTAACAGCCAATTATCATCGCTTTTGGTAATTTTGTATAATAAAAAATGAGTATGGCTATAAATATCAATGTATATACAGAATCAACACCGAATCCGGCAAGTATGAAGTTCCTTGTGAACAAACTTCTTTTAAACGGCAGTGTTGATTATCCCACAAAAGAAAGTGCAGAATCCTCCCCTTTTGCTAAGGAACTGTTTAAATTCAACTTTGTAAACGGTGTATTCTTTGCAAGTAACTTCGTTACTATAAGCAAAACCGAAGATGCTGAATGGCCGGATATTGAACCTATCCTGAAAGAATTTGTGAAGGGTGCGGTAGAAGCCGAGTTACAGGTCAGGGAAATCGCGCATGAAGAAGCCCCTGCATTTGAAGGAACAGAAGCAGAAGTAAAGATCCAGCAAATTCTCCATGATTATGTCCGCCCGGCAGTAGAACAGGACGGAGGAGCTATTCATTATAAATCATTCGACAATGGAGTAGTAACGGTTGAACTGAGAGGATCATGCAGCGGTTGCCCTTCGTCTACGTATACTTTAAAAGCCGGCATTGAAAACCTGCTGAAAAGAATGGTTCCCGACGTTACAGAAGTAGTTTCTGAAGCAATGTAATTTTATAAAAGGGCACCGTCTGATCACACCGATATCATCATATCATATATAGCGGCAGGCATGCAAAGGTCTGCTGCTAAAGCCCGGTTTTAGAAATATTTCACAATTACCTCACGTACCTTTTCGGCGAGAGCTGCATTTCCGGCAAGAATTTCACGGGTGTTAAAGGTCTCCGGCCCCCCCGAAAAGTTAATTACTTTCCCCCCTGCCTCTTTCACCAATACCATTCCTGCGGCTATATCATAAGAATTCAGGTTATATTCAAAATAAGCATCATAACGGCCGCAGGCTACATAAGCGAGATCTGCCGCTGCCGACCCCACCCTTCTCAGGCCGTGACAGACCTTTGTAAGATCCCTGAACACATTGATATACTTTTCAAGCTTTTCAAAGTCGTAATAAGGGAACCCTGTAGCGATCAGGGATTTAGAAAACTCTTCATTTACCGAGACTGATATCGGGCTGCTATTTAGAAATGCTCCCCCATCTTTCCACGCATAAAAGCACTCATCCCTGTTTATTTCATAAACCACCCCCAGTATCAGGTCATCGTCTTTTTGTAAAGCAATACTAACCGAATACGTTGGCAGTCCATGTATAAAGTTAGTGGTACCATCCAGCGGATCAACTATCCAGGTATACGCCTCGCCCTTCTTATTAATAGTTTTCTCCTCGGTAACAAAACCGGCCTCCGGCAGCAGGACGGATAGTCCTTCCACAATTTTCTCCTCAGCCGTTTTATCGACATAAGAAACAAGATCATTCAGTCCTTTATACTCGATCCGGCTGGCATCAAACTGCTGCCCCTCATCTCTGATAAAAGAGCCAACCCGTTTGGCAAGCGTTACAACATCTGCTGTAAGTAGTTCTAAGTTCATTTATTGTATTGCTGACTGTTTTTTGTCCGTAAAGACCACATTATTCCCCCAATTCCTGCTATTACCAGAATAGTCGAAATAAGTTCGGCCTGGCTAAAACTAAGGCCTCCCAAATGATAGTGGGAGTTTACCCTGATCAATTCAATGAAAAACCGCTCTATACCTGCAAAAATAAGGTAGACAGAAAACATCATTCCAGCCGGCTTTAGCTTCTTTCTTACCGACCAGAGGATAAGGAAAAGGATCAGACAAATTACAACCTCATAAAAAGAGGTAGGATAAACACCTGCAGGCAGTTCGTTACAATATCTTCCGGCACATCCGGCTATAGGAATACCTTCATGTATTACATTATGCGGGAATTTAAAAGACCACATCCAGTCGGGTGCCCAGCTTAGCCATTCAGGTTTAACCGCCGGATTAGGGATTCCCCAGTCGCCGTCACCCGACATCTGGCATCCCATTCTGCCTATTGCGTAGGCCAGCATCATGCCTGGTCCGCCCACATCCAGCATATGGACAGGTTTTATTCCGTTCTTTTTAGCGATATATAGCACAGATGCCCCTCCACAAATAAGACCGCCGTAGAATGTCAATCCGCTGAAAGAAAGAAGCCCGTCAACCGGGTCTTTCATAAAGTCATCCAGATACTCCAGGTTATGGAATATTTTAGCACCTAAAAACCCCCATACTGCCGCCCATACAATTAAAGAGCTCATCAGTTGATATGGATGAACGGTCTCTTCCACCACTTTTGGACCGGGTAGCTGCTGCTTTTTCTTTTCAGCATAAGCCATGTAAGCAAATACCGCAGCGAGTATAATTCCGCCTGCAAAGTTTCCCCGTGCTGATAAAATAAACGACTGCGGGTTATTAACAAAGTCACTATAATTCAATATCCCGTCAAGTACTTTATACCCGATGAGAAAACCAAAGAGACCATTCAAAACAAGTTCTGATAAAGAAGCAGGCAGACCGATGGTAACCTTACGTTTGAATGAATGCAATATCCCTTCCGATTCTTTTCTTTTTAATTCCTGCGTGAAAGCCCAGTATCCCCCTACAAAAGCCAGGGCAACAAAAAAGCCAAATGTTTGAATGGGAAGCGGAATATTTACTCCTGTGAAATATTCTATAAGATACGAAAGATTTGGAAACATGTGCTAATATACGTGTTGAAAATTAAAATCAGGTTAATGGGTAAAAACTTCTGCCGACGATTCCGCCACCTCCACATCTCCGTCATCCGATACCGAAAGTAGTTTAATGCAGCGCGTTTCGTTAACCAGAACCGGGTCATATTTTACTTTTACCTTTACGTAGTTCCTGGTAAAACCATGCATATATCCCTCTTTCTGATCACTTTCAAATAAAACTTCCGCGTCATCTCCAAGTTGAGTCTGATAAAAAGCTCTCCGTTTTTTATCAGAAAGAATATGGAGCATTTTACTCCTGTCTGCCCGCTGCGCTCCGGGAACATTCCCTTTCATAACTGCCGCCGGCGTATTCTCGCGCTCTGAATAAGTGAACACATGGAGGTAAGAAATATCAAGGCCGTTAAGGAAACTATAAGTGTCTAAAAAATCCTCCCGTGTTTCTCCCGGAAAGCCAACTATCACATCTGCCCCGATACAGCAGGCGGGCATCAGCTCTTTGATTTTTGCTACCCGTTCGGCATATAGTTCCCGGCGATACCTCCTTTTCATTAAACCAAGTATCTTATTGCTTCCCGACTGAAGGGGTATATGAAAATGAGGAACAAACCGCTTTGATCCTGATACGAACTCTATTATTTCATTACTGAGCAAATTCGGCTCGATAGACGATATCCTGATCCGCTCAATTCCCTCTACTTCATCCAATGCTTTTACAAGATCGAAGAACCTGTCTTCTCTCTGTCCGCCCCGTATGCCGAAATCACCGATGTTTACCCCCGTTAAGACAATTTCCTTAACTCCCGATGCAGCAATAGCCCTGGCCTGTTCGATAACCTTTTCTATCGTATCGCTTCTGCTTCCCCCACGGGCAAGCGGGATCGTACAAAAGGTGCAGGAATAATCGCATCCATCCTGTACCTTGAGAAAAGTTCGGGTACGGTCGCCATAAGAATATGATGCAACAAACTCATTCACCTCTGAAATTGGTTTATTATAAATCGTTGCTTTAGGTTGTTTGGTAAGGTCGGTAAGAAATTCTACGATCCTGAATTTTTCGGCCGATCCAAGCACCATGTCAACACCCGGTATTTCAGATATTTCTTTCGGCTTTAACTGAGCATAACAGCCTACAATAATAATATAAGCCCCCGGCGAATACTTCAGGGCTTCTTTAACTACTTTACGGCATTTCTTATCCGCATTATCCGTTACAGAACAAGTATTTATAAGATACACGTCGGGATGGTCAGTAAAATCAACCGTTTGAAAACCCGCCTGGCTGAACTGACGGCCTATTGTTGAAGTCTCAGAATAATTAAGCTTACAACCTAATGTATAAAATGCAACCTTCCTGCCCATAATCAGGAGGCAAAGATAGCGAAAAGACACGTATTTCTAAGTCAGTCATTTCACCCCTGAGTCATTAAATCGATTCATTAAATAACACGCACCGCGCCTTCTCTCTTCTTCTCCCCCACATACTATTCCCCGGCAACTCACTCCCCGGCACCCTTCAACTTTCAATCGCAACTTACAACTTACAAACTGTACAACACGTTCCCAACTCAATGATTATCAACGATAAAGTAATGTTGTATATTTAAATCAATTTTTTTTCAAATCGCTGGAAACCCACAACCTTCAACCCACAACCTTCAACCCACAACCTTCAACCCGCAACCTTCAACCTTCAACCCGCAACCCATCACTCCCCCCACCTGTATGACGATACATTAAAACCCGCAAGATCCAATACCCTGTCTACCACTGTTGCCGCCACCTCCTCAATAGTTTTTGGAAGACTGTAGAAAGACGGACTGGCAGGACAAATTATACCGCCTGCCTCGGTAACTGTTTTCATATTATTTATATGGATAAGACTTAACGGAGTATCGCGAACCACCAGGATCAGCTTCCTTCTTTCCTTCAGAATTACATCGGCAGCCCGGCTTGTCAGATCACCCGAAACTCCCGACGCAATACGTCCAAGAGTTCCCATAGAACAGGGGCAAATGATCATAGTATCATACCGGGCCGAACCAGAAGCAAAGGGTGCATAAAAGTCGTCCGTAGGATATACTTTAAAAGGATAATTCAGGTATAGCTCATTACCCAATTCAAACTTCCACACCTGTCGCGCATTATCCGACATAACCAGGCCTACTTCAGGAAGCGGTTCCGGTAAAAGCTGTATTTTATCCAATAAAATCTTCGCATAAATGGCACCACTGGCACCGGTAACAGCAATTACTATTTTCCTTCTTTCCATATACAGCCACTTAAACAGCAATAATAAAAAAAAAGGGCCGAATACAAGTATTCGACCCTACATCTACCTATGAAAAACATACCCTTTGGGAGGGTACTACAAATATAGTTATAAGCATAAATTCTGCAAATAATTTTTATTTAAATTAAATGTTCAAACTTGCATATCTCATACCGAACTGAAAATCAGAACAAAAAAATAACAACTAACCTCAAACTATCCGGTAATTTATTTGTAAAGCAACCTCTTTGCTCTTAACAGCATGCCCTCTCTGTATCATAGCCATACAATTTCATCGACAAAAGAGTCAAAACTTACTTTCAAACGATCATTTATCTGAATCCAATATTGATATTATAGAGCAACCAATTACTTCTGCACTTTAATAGGGAATGGTGGTCTTTCCGGCGTTACCTGCGGATTTTTCTTCAGCTCCCCGAGAGCAATGTCAATAGCTTTTTCCAGTTGAGGGTCTTTACCGGCAATTACATCTGCCGGAGTTTGTTCTATTTCAATATCAGGAGCCACACCTGCGTTTTCTACAACAAAGCCATCTTTCGTCCATATGGCAATGTTTGGCGCAGTTACTTGCCCCCCATCCAGCAGTTCAGGGTAATCAAGAAT
>JAATFW010000305.1 GCA_015654985.1 Sphingobacteriales bacterium
CAATATGCCATCCCGGCATTCTACGGACTATTTGGGAAAAAATTCCAGGAACTGACACCAGAAGAACGGGGCGTCATCGCCCAAACTCTGCGCCAGTGCCAGGCAACACCACAGATCATCAACAGTCTTGCGGCAGTACTGTAGGATAAAACACCCGGCAGCCCCCTTCTAAAAGAATGGACTGGCATGTTCATAAATCCTCCTGCACCGGCCCGCTCGCTCATTATGCTGGGCAACCCCGACTATAGCCTGAAAACAGCCGCCGCAGAAACGTACTTTTATCAGCAGCCGGAAAACATACTGCGTGTTGAACTCTTAACTACCGCATCCGCCGCTAATATGCCCGAAAATACCCGCCGGAATAAAAAAGTTTATTCATCCCTTTTATTTACAACGGGGAACGGAGAGGTATTGCGTTCGGTAACCGGAAAAGCTGAGTTGTCTATCCAGCATCCCCAAAGCGCTGATTCTGTTACAAGCAGGCAATCCCTCCTGCTGGATCTGACCGGGAAAACCGGAACTGTTTATGCATTTCTTCGTACTTATTCCTATAGCTGGAGGATTACCGGCAATAAAATTACCTGGTATGAAAAGCCTCCCCAGCCTGTTATTAAACCGATAGAGACCTCACTGGACCGCATTGCAAAAAATCTGATCCTGAACGATTCTAAAAGTTTGCCGGTAGCTGATCTTCCCGCCGGGGGGCAGGAAACCCGCCAGGGATGGGTTAGCTTAAGGATACAATAGAGAGACTATTTGACCCATAAAAAAGGGGTGTCTGACCTTTTCAGACGCCCTCTTCGTAAAATTAAGGTTCTATCAGGTACTCTTGATCTTATTATCTGTCGTTAACAAAATCCCACTTCTCATAGAAGAGTTTTCTGTTGCTGCCTCCCTGAACCATGATATAACTAACCTCTAAAGTTCTGGTCGTGCCATCTGCAGATATCGTAAACTTATTAACCCCCGATGGATCCAGTATGGCAGACCTTCCGTTAGCATTCGTGCCCTGCCCCCAGAAATTGGTAACACTGGTAACATTCCCCGCATCATCCATGTGAAAAATGGGAGCAAAATTACCATAATACGAGCTGCCTGTCCCTCCACTCCTTATCGGGTGTCCCTGGTAACCATTTAAATAGGTATAGCAGTACATAACCACAGAATTTGCTGTCACTGTTACCAGGTCTGAGTTAAGCGGGTAATAGCCGGTCAGTGAAGAACTGGTAACGTCTACCATCGGAGCTGTTGCAGTAACGGTATAATTACCATCATATTTATTTTTTACCCCAAGCTGATATAATACAGTGGAATAATTACCGCTTAAATTGCCATAAGTTGTATTGGTGATGCTAACGGGTAATATAAGGCTTGTGTTAAAATCGTCATCGGTAAAAGAAGCGGTCTTTAATTTAACAATGACAGTAGCTTTATTCTGGCCCTTAGGAATAGTAACAGAAGCAGGTATTTCGTATAAACGGGACGGCAGCACTTCAAGTTCAACATCAGTAGCATCTCTGTCATGCCGCTCCTGTACATATTGAGCAACTGCGTCTGCTTTAACCCCTAAAGTGAGCACAACATCCACCGGGGCCGTACCTGAACCGGTAAGATTCACAGTCAATGGAACATCAATGCTTTCAGCAACCGGGTACGACCTCTGGTATAAAGCATAGGTACTTCCTGAAGGTGAAATGGGTATATCTGAAGTTGATGTCGACCATTCTACAACAGAAGGAGATTTACTTACATCCAGTATGACCTCATTGTCCTTTAAACAGGATGTAAGACCAGTTACAATAACTGCTGATAATATAATTATAATAGTAAGATACCTTTTCATTATTTTCTGTTTTTACTGCAATTAATCCAAATCATAAAAGATCCTTGACGTAAACGGGTTAATATCTTTAGGTACGTTATCCGCATTCAGTGAATATTCGGTAGCCGGGTACAGCACTCTCACAGGCAGCTTATCCGTACGGGTTGAAACAGACTGGATTGAGGCCGGGGTAGAATATCTGTCTCCCGGTGTCACCCTTGGATAATTTGTCCTTCTGTAATCTGAAAAACCTTCATTACTATGAATATAGTTTACAGCAATCCATTTTTGGGTAATGATGGCTTCCAGTTGCTGGTCCGGATCAATTGCAAGATCATAATCTACTAAATATTCGCCGGGGTTTTCGCCCAGATAATATTCAAAATAGAATTGTTCATCATAATCCGGATCAATAGTTCCATTCTGATCAAGATACAGGTAGTGCTGAGAAGCTTTAATCCCCTTATTGAAATTAGTTTTTGCATCTCCGGGAACAATACCAAATAAATTCGCTTCTGCCTGTAAGAAATAGCTTTCGGCAGCCAGCATAAGGGGCTGTGCCATAGACGGGCCTTTTAACACGCCTATACCACTGCCCGCAGTACCACTGCCGGTACCGGTAAACCAAACTGTTCCTCCCGGCGAACGGGGGACCAATGACGACTGATTCCCCAACTGATTGGCAGTTGTATAGTTTCTGTAGGTAACTCCTGTTCCTCTTACTTCATCTTCAAGTTTGACGCCATTATAAAAGCCTACAGCATAAAAAGCGGGGATAGTGGTCATCTGCGCGTTCCCTCCTGTAGCAGTATAGGCATATGTATTCCAGGCCGGGTTCTGTTTGTCCGCCTGAGCGGCATATCCCGGCTGTGCACTTACATCATATGTTACAAAAGCAGCACTCTGCAGCTTTGCCTTCTCCTCCTGGAATGCAGAAGCAAAGGAGGTTACTTCACGGGTACGAACGAGCATTTTCAGCTTCAGGGTATTTGCAAATTCCGTCCATTTCGGCCCCGGATAACTTCCGGATTCGAATCCTAAAATATCAATTTTAGTGCTGTTGGGGCTGGTATTAGTGCTTATGGTTACCCGGGAATCATTTGGTAGCGCCAGCGAGGCGATAGCTTCATTAATTTCCGCAAAGAGCCCCCTGTATACATCTTCTGCTTTATCATACTTAGGCACAAGATTATCAAGGCCCCTGAGTGCATCAGAATAGGGTACATCACCATACAAATCAATCAGGCGCAGATAACAGTAAGCCTTCATAATTTTTGCAATAGCATTATAGTTTTTATAAGCTCCATCCGGTGTTGTCTTATTAATAATTGTTTGGTAATCATTTATATTATTGAAACTCTGAGACCAAAGATTTGTATTATCGCTCGTAGAATAATTATAGGTAAGTACAGAACCAAATCCTCCATACCCTCCGGCATTAGCCTGATAGCCTCCAACCCAGGCGCCATAACTGTTAAATGTAACCGTGGTAGCGGCTGTCTGGGCCAGTGCTGCAGGCAAAATCAGGTCAGGAGAAGCATCAAGAAGGTTATTTGGATTTTCGTTTACATCTAAATATTTTTTGCAGGATGTTCCCGTCAGTAAGAATCCAACGATTATAAAATTTAATATCTTTTTCATTTTTTCCGTTCTAAGTGAAATTATAATGTTACAGACAGGGTTGCACCAAAGTAACGGGTTGGAGGAGTTTGGCCTAAAGTCTGGATACCAATGGCATTGCCATCCGTGAAATTATATTCAGGATCTGTATAAAGGTTTGATTTAGGCATCCATAGCAAAAGATTACGTCCCTGGACACTGATTGTTGCCCCCTTTATATACTTTTGACCCGCAAGAACCGACTTTGGAAGATCATAGGATAATGAGACTTCCCTGAGCTTCCATGAAGCCCCGTTATATATATAATTGGTAGCAATATTCATGTTATTATTCCCATCTGCAAAAAAGCCGGCCCCGCCATCACTTACCGTAATATTTGTGTTAGCTACATACGTTCCGGTAGCGTCATCATAATAAGATGAATTAGGAAAGACGAAGCGTTCCCTGTTAAAAAATACCGTCCTTTCAGATGAACCGGAGAAATCATAAGTGCCACCGCCGTTATTATAAATAACAAAACCTCCGCGATATTCAGCCAAAGCAAATAATCTGACATTTTTATATCTTACTTCAGCATTCAATCCTAAACGGTGCTTCGGGTTGGTATTGCCTAATACAGTTTGTTCTGCATTAGCTATCGGATACCCTGTGGTTTTATCTATAACAACCCTTCCTTGTGGATCACGTAAATAATCAGTTCCTTTTAATACAGGGTAAAGCATGCCTGCAATAGCATAAGCCTGTGCATTACCACCTGTACTTAGCTGCAACTGATCAAGGTCGGCACTTATTGAAACAACTTTATTTGTATTATAGGTGTAATTGCCTCCTAATGTTAATTCCCACCCTGAAGATGTTTTTAAAGGAGTAACGCTCAATGCACTTTCAATACCTTTATTTGAAACTTCTCCTGTATTGGTAAGAAATGAGGTATAACCTGTTGCATTGGAAACCCCTGTTGGCACGGTTTGATTGGTAGTACTCGATTTATAGTAGGTAAAACTGGCATTCACCTTTCCATCTAACAATTCGGCATCAAAACCGCTTTCAAACAACTTAGTAATTTCAGGCCTTAAATCGGGAGAAACCAGCCTGCTGCTAATCCGGTATCCCGGGCCCGTACTAAACGGATAACCGGCCGATTGGGAGTAAGTGGGAACTATTGCATAGGCATCAATATTTGCCTGCCCCACTTTGGAGACCGATGCCCTTACTTTCAAACTATTCAGAACATGGCTCCCCTTTAACCCTTCAAATGCTGTTGTTGGAACAAAAGCAATATTGGCTGCAGGATAGAAGAAAGACCTGTTGTTCTCTGCCAGTACAGAGGTCCAGTCGTTACGGCCTGTCAGATTTAATGTCAGGTAATCTTTGTAGGTGCCGGAGAAAGCTCCAAGTAACCCGAATTGTCTCCTTCCGTTATACGATTGATCACCCGACACATTTGGAGTATAACGCTGCGATACATTAAATACATCTCTCTGAACCAGTCCTGAAGCAGATACTGTTTGAGAATTAGCATTATTAACCCTCCATTGGCCGCCAACGGTAAAAGACACATTAAAATCATTATATCTTTTGTCGAAGGTCCCGAGCAAATCACCCAGTAGCTGAGTCGAATAGGAGCTTCCGTCTTCA
>JAATFW010000214.1 GCA_015654985.1 Sphingobacteriales bacterium
ATTTTGCGCAGCAATAGGCACCCACATGATCCATTTCGTACCCCGCGATAACATGGTTCAAAAGGCTGAGTTTAATAAAAAAACAGTTATTGAATATGACGCTACCTGCAACCAGGCCCACGAATATTCAGAGCTGGCACGGAAAATCATTGAAAATACAAATTTTGTAATCCCCAGTCCTCTTAGTATGCCCGAACTGGAAGCTATGGTTGTAAAATATGGTATTTCAGACTAACCAAAATCAGAGGCGAGGCCGCTGTTAGTTAATAATTAAATTAAGGAGAAATTATTTATGCCATATCACGAATTTAAATGTAGCGAGTGTATTCCTGAACGGAAAATGCATGCGGTTGTTAAAGGCCCCGGAGAGGACATCACCATGGCTCTTCCCCTTGGATACCTTAACACCATTCCGGGATCAATTTCGGAACGGGGTTGTGCTTACTGCGGAGCAAAGCATGTAATCGGAACTCCGATGAAAGATGTTATCCATCTTAGCCATGGCCCTGTAGGATGTACCTACGATACATGGCAAACCAAACGCTATATCAGCGACAACGATAATTTCCAGCTAAAATATACGTATGCTTCGGATGTTAAGGAAAAGAACATAGTGTTTGGAGCCGAAAAAATGCTTAAGCAAAATATTATTGAAGCGTTTAAAGCCTTTCCGAAGATTAAGCGAATGACCCTTTATCAAACCTGTGCTACAGCACTGATCGGTGATGATATGAATGCCATTGCCGATGAAGTAATGGAGGAAATGCCCGATGTAGACATTTTCGTATGTAATTCTCCGGGTTTCCGGGGGCCGAGCCAGTCGGGCGGACACCATACCATAAATATCGCCTGGATCAAGGATAAAGTGGGCCAGGTTGAACCAAAAATTACCAGCGATTATGTGATCAATTATGTGGGTGAGTACAATATTCAGGGGGATTCTGAAGTGATGGCCGACTATTTCCGGAGAATGGGCATCCAGGTGCTTTCTACTTTTACCGGCAACGGATCTTATGATGATCTCAGGGCCATGCACCGGGCGCAGTTAAATGTTCTGGAATGTGCACGTTCTGCCGAATACATCTGCAATGAGCTCAGGGTAAGGTACGGGACGCCACGGCTTGACATCGATGGGTTTGGTTTTGAACCATTATCGAATTCACTCCGCAAGGTGGCCATGTTCTTTGGGATCGAAGACAGGGCACAGGCCCTGATTGATGAAGAAACTGCCAGGTGGAAACCAGAACTTGATTGGTACAAAGAACGCTTAAAAGGAAAAAAAGTATGCCTCTGGCCGGGAGGTTCCAAACTCTGGCACTGGGCAAACGTAATCCATGAAGAAATGGGGGTTGAGGTTATCTCCGTATATACTAAATTCGGGCATCAGGGCGACATGGAAAAAGGGATTTCCCGTTGCGAAGAAGGTGCCCTTGCAATCGACGATCCAAACGAACTTGAATCTGTTGAAGCAATGTTGTCTTTAAAACCCGATATTATTTTTACCGGAAAACGCCCCGGTGAAGTAGCAAAGAAAATCAGAGTTCCCTATCTCAATGCACATGCTTATCATAATGGCCCCTGGAAAGGTTATGAGGGATGGGTAAGGTTCGCCCGGGATATTTATAATGCCATCTATTCGCCCATTCATCAGCTTTCCCTTCTCGACATCAGTAAAGATGAAATCCCTACCGGTAATGGATTTGTAACGTCGGGAATGATTGCAAATGCGGGCTTAGCAGAAGAAGTGATTTCTGCCGGGGATCTGAGACAATATTCTGGTAAATACGATTGTGTTTCAGACTTAAAAAATAAAATATATCCTGATTTTAAAAAAGTAACGGAGGAGTAAAAGCAATGGATGATATAAAAGGGAAAATTGCCCAACTCGAGGATTATATAATGAAAAAATGCCTCTGGCAGTTCAATTCCCGGGCCTGGGACAGGAAAGATCAGAATGAAAATATCCTTAAAATAAGTACGCTGTTATTATGTGAGGAACATTTTATCCCAGAAACACCCGCCGATCGGTGTTACTGGGTAGAAGCTGTGAGCTTGGTAGATGCTTTTAAAAACAGGTATCCCTGGATCTCTGCATTAAACAAAACAGAAAAAAAGGAACTCATGGAGGCGCTCAAAGAGCGGATAGACTTTCTTACCATTACCGGATCTCTTAATAAAGAGCTTACCGACCCGCTCTATTAATGAACTCAGCCACTTAGCCGACACGGCAGATGTATAACAAAGAAACAGAACTATTATGAATTGCGAAGTAAAATCAAAAGAACGTGTAGGGGTGATTAACCCGATATTCACCTGCCAGCCTGCCGGCGCCCAGTATGTCAGTATCGGGATAAGGGATTGTATCGGTATTGTTCATGGCGGCCAGGGATGCGTCATGTTCGTCAGGCTTCTCATCTCTCAGCATCTCAAGGAAAGCTTTGAAATCGCGTCATCGTCTGTACACGAGGAAGGTGCCGTTTTCGGTGCCCTCAATCGTGTTGAAACGGCTGTTGATGTGCTTTTAATGCGGTATCCGCATGTGAAAATTATCCCGATCATCACTACATGTTCTACCGAAGTGATCGGTGATGATGTGGATGGTGTGGTAATAAAACTCAACGAGGGCCTGCTGCAGGAAAAGTATGCCGGTCGCGAAGTGCATCTCGTCCCCATTCATACACCCAGCTTTGTGGGCAGTATGGTGAGTGGTTATGACGTTGCTTTGCACGATTTTATAAAGTATTTTGCCGAAAAGAGTGAACCCAACGGAAAACTTAACTTAATTACCGGATGGGTCAACCCGGGCGACGTTACCGAACTGAAATACCTTCTTTCGGAAATGCAGATCGATGCAACAGTGCTTTTTGAGATCGAGAACTTCGATTCTCCTGTGATGCCTGACGGGAATGTTGTTTCTCAGGGCGACACCACTATCGATGACCTGATTGGAACAGCAAACGCATATGGAACTATTGCCCTCAACCGTTACGAAGGAGGAAAGGCCGCCCAGTATCTGGAAAAAACATTCAAAATCCCAACAATTATCGGCCCCACGCCGATTGGTATCCGCAATACCGACACTTTCCTGCAGAACCTGAAAAAAATGACAGGTAAGCCCATTCCTAAATCCCTGGTACACAAACGGGGGCTTGCTATTGATGCCCTGACCGATCTTACGCACATGTTTTTAGCCGACAAAAAAGTGGCCATTTATGGAAACCCTGATCTGGTGATCGGTCTGGCTGAATTTTGCCTTGATCTTGAAATTAAGCCAGTGCTTCTTTTGCTGGGCGATGATAATTCTTTCTACGCAAAAGATACCAGGATTAAAGCGCTTCAGGAAAAAGTAGATTTTAAAATGGAGATCATTACCAATGCGGATTTATGGGAACTTGAGAACCGGATTAAGAACGAAGGGCTTGAACTCGATCTTATTCTCGGTCATTCCAAAGGGCGGTTTGTTGCCATTGATAATAATATTCCAATGTTGCGTGTAGGGTTCCCTACCTATGACCGTGCAGGGCTTCATCGTTACCCGGTGGTAGGGTATAACGGCGCAATCTGGCTTGCCGAACAGATGGCAAATACCATATTCGCAGATATGGAATACAAGCATAATAAGGAGTGGGTACTCAATGTCTGGTAAGGTATATCGATACCATTCAAGGCTTATTAAGGATAACTCTTAACATTATAAATAAGAAACAGCAATGTCTGATAATACAATAACTGAAAACCCGCATCATAAAGCAATGAGGCGTGTAAACCGCGAGATTACCGACCGTGCAGAGATTGATGAAATTATCCGGTCGGCAAGGCTGATGCGTATTGCCCTTGTTGATGGCAATATGCCATTCCTTGTACCTGTATTCTATGGGTTCGATGGCGTGTCTCTTTATTTTCATTCGGCAAAGGCGGGGACCAAAATCGAAATCTTAAAACGTAATAATAATATCTGCTTTGAGATCAGTATTGATCATGGCGTGATTATAAGTGATATGGCCTGCGATTTTGAGGCAAAGCACCGCACTGCTATCGGTATTGGAAAGGCTTTGTTTATAGAATATGAGGCCGAAAAAATAAAGGCGCTCGATCTGATTGTTGCCAATTTCTCAGACGTGAAATTTGAATATCCAAAATCTAACCTCAGGCAGACAGCGGTGATCCGTATTGATATCGATTCTGTAAAAGGGAAAAAATATGGTGTTTAAAGGCTATACTAACCAGTATTGAGCCGAATGTACAGAAGGGATTGAATGATGAATTTATGTTAAACGTAAAAAGATTGTATAATGGAAAATTATGTAGACTTTCAGGCATTTGAAAAAAACTATCGCGATGCGGCCGGATACCATCGCAGGGCAGAACAGTTTGTAGAAGAAGGAAAACAGCCCGGTTTAATCTTTAATGTTGCTTCAATTGCAATCGAACGGTATCTTATTGCTTTATGCGAATTATATGGCGCTATCCCTTTCAATCATAATTACAACAGTTTAATGCGGACGGTAGAAGAGGTGATTGAAGTTCCTTCTGCATTAAATCAATCCATCAGGTCGCTGGATTCTATATTTGGTATCTGTTCTATAGATGATTATTTTCATGGTAATCCCGATTCGTCGGATACCAGCCGTGCCCTGTTGATGTGTAATGAGATCCTGCAGTTATTTGATCAGGCGAGAATATCTCTGATCAGATCATTTTCTGAAAATTAAGCAATGTGATATGGCTGATACTAAATTAAATAATGCCGGTGATAATATGATTGCCGGTGGTTGTTCAGGCAGGCTGTGTAATCCGCCGGATGCAAAGTTGCATGGCGCAGGTATACAAAGCTGTAATACCGGTTCGTGTAATTGCGGGACTACTGCTGCCATAAGTAGTCAAAGAAAACCCGCTAAAATTGCAATGTTTGTTGACGAAGACGGATATTCGGCTCCCTTAGATTCGGCAGGAAATCTTGCACTGTATATTTATGACGAAAAAGAATGGCGCTGTACTAAAAGAATTTCTTTCGGCACTGTTGAAAAGATGAACCTGCCTGAAATCCGGGCCCGTGTTCATGGCATGATTTCAGAAATTGATGATTGCAAAGTATTTATTGCTAAAAATACCAAGGGGATATTTTTCTCTTTTCTTGATGGAGCCGGAATAAGCATATGGCAACTGGAAGGATATCCAGCAGACTTTCTGGATGATATTATGGAGAAAGAGAAAATAAACAGTCAGGATGGATCATCAACAGAGCCGGCTATTGTGGCTGTAGGTGATGACCCTGACGGAATATATAAGATTGATCTTATATCGATCCTTAAAAGTAACCGGTCGCTTACATCGAAGCAGGCGCTTCTCCCTTTTTTACAAAAAAATATATTTAGCAGGCTGGAGGTGATCTGCGAACACGTTCCCAAATGGTTCGACAGAGAATTTGACTCATTAAAACTAACCTTAGAGGTTGAAGAATCAGAAGACGGCCTTTGTCGTGCAATAATATCTCCGGAGACATAAGAATCTCTGCTTTTCGGGTTAATATTCTGAGCAGGAATGGGCTACAGGGTTACTCTTGTTTTTGCTTGTTATGTTGCTTTTTTTGAATAAAATATTAGTGAATATACCTAACTTAGCCTTTAACTAATGGTTGAAATGAGAATTTTCAATCCAAAGTTCCGCAAGGCGATTACGCACGGGCTCATACCCCAAAGCTGATCAGGCCTCTTCCCGTTTAAATTTATTAGCATCCGAAAGGATACATGTGGTTGTTTTGGCCTGGTTTTAAGGCCGGAGCAAGCCGCTATATATTAATTTTTTTTAAGCTAAATGTATGATACACCACAATATACTATTTCATCAGGTGACAGAAGTTTTAAAAACATTCTATCCCATATCTCCGGGTTTTATTATAAGGCTTGGAGCTCTCATTGATTTTGCTGAATACCGGGCAGGAGATATTATCCTTCATTACATAATATATGTTTCAAAAAACGAAACAATATTTCAATAATTAAAACGCTATATTTGCATGACGGTTATCATTTCAAAAGGCCGTACTGCGTGATTTTCCCGGTTACATGCTGATGCAGAGACACCATTAGAAGATTGGTATGAACTGGTAAAGAATGCGGACTGGAAGAACTTTAATGAAATGAGAAATACTTCATCCTTTTTATAGGTATCCATGCGGAGTATGATAAGATCAACGCCAGTACGGCAGTGATCAGCGCCAGGGCGATCAGCGTCCGCTCCGCATTAAGTTGCTCCTCTGGCACCTTCCCCTCAAGCAGCGCCTTGCGGGCCGTCAAAACGATCAGCGCGAATGGATTCTCCCTAGCAAGGAATTCCTCCATGCGTTGGAAACATACTAATCTTCCAACGGTTCTTCGCAATCATCGTGCATGATATCCACGCCCTTAATACTTCCAACCTTCGGCTGTGAAATTTTTTTATTGAGAAGCCTGGCCATACGGTTTATTTCCCTTTGAGCTTCAACCCCAAGGAAGTAGTCCCGGCCCTGGTATCCATGCTCAGCCTGGGCAGTTTCGTTCTCTTTTAATATATCCAGGGTTTCCTGAAGGTACGCTATGTATCTGTTCTTTTGGGCGTTTTCATCCAATAACAGCTTTACCTGCTCGTCAATTATAGGTTTTGCACTTTGGATGTGGCCCAGCCTTCTTCTAAGAGAAGCTACTTCGTTTTTAAGGTAGGCATAGTGGGCACGGTCAATTTGTTCTCTGCGTTTCGATTTTTTAATAACTTCCGGAGTAACGGGTACCAGCCTGGCAGAACTTTTTTGTGCTTCCTCCAATTGTTTCACAACGACATTGTGAGCTTTGATTAATTCATCAATAGTCTGTTGCTTTTCTTCTAATAGTACATCATACCTTGTAACCGAGTCTACTGCCATTTGTCGAAGGTTTGCAGCGAGGTCGGCCACCCTTTTGCGTAGTTTCGTTACCTCTTTTGATAATTGCAAGGCATTAAGGTGATCGCGCCTTTCAAATTCTAGGATGGAGTTCAGCCATTTGACTTGGCTTTTCAGCCATTTGATCCGGCTTTTCAACCAAGTGACGGCAGACAACTGCTCCTGCCCATCTTCTTCGCCTGTTTTCAATCCTTCGGTCAGTATTGATTCAAGCTTTTCGTTCATTAGTTTGAGCCTGGAAATTTCTTCGTTTTTGTATCCAAGCTCCCGCAAAGGCCATTCTGGCTCCATGTATGAAGGTTCCTTTTCCATTGTCGTGATGGTTAAGAATTCTTATGTAAATGTAACACAAATAATTGTAATACAGATTCCCTGGATCTTACATAAAAATGGGATGCTTTTCTTCCTGGTCGTCTCCGTAATCAACATCAGCAATTTCAGCTTGCCATAGCTTATTTAAACAGAAAACAGCCTCCCTGATCCTGGCTGGAAGATAGTCTGTTTCTTTAAACAGCGAATGGATAACGAATTCAGTCGGTTTCCCCGGAGGATATAAGCGCCACTTGCGGAGGATAAAAGAGATATCCTGGCGGCTCAGCGCATTTCCCGTATTGTGAAGAAAAGGGGATGCTACTTTTTCAAATAGCCGTGCAATTTCGTCAAAGTCGCCGAAGGGATCATCCGTTTCTTCAACTGTTTCCGGGTATAACTGAACTTTTTCATATTCTGTAAGCAGGTGCTGTTTCAATGCTTCATAAGCTTTGAATTGCGCAAAAAGATAATCGTAGCCGGTAGAAAATTCAGGATCTCCGTAAAAAGCAACAGGCGGTACTTTCAGAGGGATATTACAAAAGTGGAACCGGTCGGAAGGATGCCTTACAAATAATTTAAAATCCATATAGGCTTCCTGATCTTTATAATATTCATAAAGAAAGGAATTGGAAATCAGAAATTCTTCAATCTTATTTATTTCAGCCCATAGATAGCCAACCAGGAGGTCGTGGTTACGTGGATCTAATGGTCTGGCGGATTCAATATTCCATAATTCCGAAAAAAAAATGAGCTGCGACAAAAAAAGAGGTTTTACTTTTTTGAAAAAGAAAACCTCTTCTGATCGTTTTTTAAAAGGATGAGCGCTTATGTAAGTTCTCAATTTTACAAGGTACCCTGCAGAAATAGTGATGGAAGCTTTTGTCCAGTCCCAGGCATCGTTGCCGGTTATTCTGGAAGACAGCAGTTCTTCTTCCATCTGGTTTAAAAGCGTAAGACTGAACGTTTTTAATGCTTCCATGAAGTAAGGTTATTTACAGAAGGCCTCTAACATCCAACTGTTTTTTTCTTTAAACTGCATAAATCCATTCACCATGTCGTTTGTTCCGTCGTCTCCGGCCAGGGCCGTTTCACGGAGAATTTTACGCTCTAAATCAATCAGAATTCTGAGATCATCAAGGATTGCTTTTGTCAGGATTATATCGGAAATACCTTGTGTTTTAACTTCCTTGATCCTGGATTTATCGAGATAATCTTTCAGGGTGCTCAGGGGAGTTGTTTTTAAAGAGAGCAGGCGCTCGGCCAGCTCATCTATTGTTTGCTGGGCGTGGGTATATAATTCTTCAAATTTAATGTGGAGGGTAAAAAAGCTGCTTCCTGTTACATTCCAGTGGCACCCCCTGAGTTTCTGGTAATGTACCTGGTAAGTAGCGAGGTATTCATTTAAAAGCTGCGTGATCGGTTCAGTTGCTTTTTCTTTTTGTACGAGTGTTTCTGTTTCCATTTTTTTTGAACGATTTTTTAATAAGTTATTAAATGCAGAAAATTCCTCTGGAAAGGTTCTGTTCTGGTACTGGTATTTACTGTTTTATTATTTTCAGGCATACAGGCTCGCTTTTTTTGCAAGCAGTTGCTCCTTTGTCTCAATATATAAGTCAGAAGGGATGCAGGCATTTACCGAGCAGGCTTCCATACACTGGGGTTTATCGTGGAAACCCTGGCATTCCGTGCATTTACCCGGTACAATATAGAAGGTATCAAAAGACAGTGCCGGATTTTTCTGGTCCGCATCTATGGTAGTTCCGTCAAAAAGCTGAAAGGTCCCCTTAGCCTTTGTTCCTTTAGAAAGCGTCCATTTCATCCCACCTTCATAGATAGCATGATTCGGACATTCGTATTCACACGTGCCGCAACTGATGCATTTGTCTGAAATTTTAATGGCCATAGTATTTTATATTTAATTGTGATGTATTTAATTAAAAAGAAATTATACATAGCAAATATAAAATGAATATTTTTAAGAATAAGAAAAAGTTTTCCACATAATTTA
>JAATFW010000151.1 GCA_015654985.1 Sphingobacteriales bacterium
CCCTTTCTCCCGAGCCTCTCATTCATTTCCCCGCCCTCACTCACACGCAACAAGCACACCACACACTACACGCAGCCATCCACCAGCAACCTGCAACCTGCAACCCGCAACCCGCAACCCACAACCTGCAACCGGTAAGCAGCCCGTAGCCAATCCCCTTTTTCCTGTTTTCCTCAAACTTGAAAACCTTCAGTTGCTGCTCGTTGGAGGGGGAAATATAGCGCTTGAAAAGCTTGGAGCACTTCTTGGTAACAGCCCCGCAGCCAACATCAGGCTAATTGCCAGAGAAATAACTCCTGCTGTAATGGAAATTCTCCATACCCGCCATATTCCTTTTGAAGAAAGGGCATTCCTTCCGGAAGACGCATCCGGGGTCGACCTGGCCGTTATCGCAATAAATGATCACAATGCAAGCGCTCTTATCCATGCCGCATGCAAAGAAAAAGGGGTACTTACAAATGTGGCAGATACCCCTGCCCTGTGCGATTTTTACCTCAGTTCTGTAGTGCAAAAAGGGAATCTCAAAATCGCAATTTCCACAAACGGTAAATCGCCTACTATCGCCAAACGGGTAAAAGAGGTATTAAACGACAGTTTTCCTGAAGAAATGGAAGATGTACTCGGAAATATGGAAAAGATCAGGAATACACTGACCGGGGATTTCTCTGAAAAAGTAAGGCAACTTAATGCTATCACACAAAACCTTACCCTTAAAAATACCGGAAAGAAGGTAAAAGAAAGGAAAGCATACTACAGGGAGTTTACTTATATTCTCGCGTTTATTGCCGCCGCTATTTTCTTTATGCTGGCCGGGTATTTCCTTATTCCCTTGTTATTTCACAATTAACCCGTTAATTAGTTCCTTTAAGGATTCAAGAGATCTTAAGATAATCTCTTAATATTTCAACGTGGGGTTTCTTTTACAATGAAAGATGGAGACAATGACTTTTGCTAACCAGGATCTCACCCTGCTGTCAAAGTCACGAATTATATCCTTGTTCTCCCACCAGTTTGATGGAGAAGTTATCACTGTGTCTACCGCCTGGTAGACCGATGGTAAATTTTCATCACTTACATTATTGATCAATTGGTGAAGTTCTTCTCTTAATGCTATCGTGTTCATATCAAACAGTTTTTTTCACTTTTGCTTTTTTCCATCTTTAATATACTTTATTGAGTAGCACCTAATCTGGAATACTTCTTGCTTAATACCTTTAAGCAACCGGATGTTGCAAATTTATCTCCCAATGTTTGGCTCAGATGGATTGCATTGTTCCTGCAGCAACAAAGCAAACAAATAAATATCTAACGACTTTATGAATTCGCACTTTGTATTAATTTACAATTTAAACCTTTATAGCGATCTGATTATCAGAAAATTGAAACTACATTTACTGTTAAACTTTTAACCATATAGACAAAATGAATAATTCGACAATTTTACTATATCACCCTGTTTCATTAATACTATCTTCTTATTTCACTAATATCAGCCTCTAAGAGCGCCTGTTAGATTTAGACAGCACTTTTCCCTATTTTCTAATGAGATTCTTTTCTGATTGTCAAATTATTAAACCATGCTCTTTTTAGATAACCTAATTGTCAATTAAGAATAAAAGAATTCTTTTTTGTCCTGAAAAAACTAACTTAGCAGAACGTTTACCACGCAGTGCCCGCTTCCCGGCTATTTTATTCCCAACAGTTATTTTATATATATCCTGCCGGGTCCGGTTTCTCCTCCCGGTCCATACCTGATTCGCTATGAATCTTTAGTGAAGGCCTGGTAAGTCCATGGAGAGTCCACATATTTGTAAGTGAATGTGGACTCTCCATGGACTTACCGGTCATTCTCCCTGCATTCATGATGAAGCTGGTACGAAGCAGGTGAGCCCCGGGTGCATTCCTGGGTTAAAGAATCATTAAGTACTTTATGAGAAACGAAGTGTGCCGGGAAAGGATTTTAGGCTGATTTTGTGCTTTTAGGAAGGGCCAAAAACAGTATCCGATTTGCTGTAAGTAAAAGTACTGAATCTTTTAATAACGATACAGATCTGCTCAATATTTTAAGCCCTTGTATATAAAATCTTGTTCCTGAGCAAGATTTCTGCATGTTGCTTTTATTTTCGTTTATTTTTCCCAAACTTTATTTCATAGGAAATTATCGTTCAGCGGGCAGCCCTATTGATCTTTGTTTGATCGCCTTGTGGCCGGGAGCTGACAGTTAAATTTTACAGACATGGCAATAATAGACAAACAGGGCCGGTTTCATGGGAAAGCAGGAGGATTGGTATACCGCACCATCGGCGACATCGATGTGGTACAGACGATGCCACGGAAAGCTAAACAAACGCAGGCAACAAAAGAGAGCAGCCTGGAATTCGGGCTAGGCAGCAATACAGCTGCGGAAATACGCGACGTATTATGGCCTGCCTACCATTCTCCCGACAAGGGTATGGTGAACCGCCTTACCTCGGTAGTAGTTAAGTGCATCCGGGGAAGCCTTACCAGGGGGCGCGGAGATCGCGATCTTCACGACGGCGACCTGACTTATCTGGAAGGTTTTCAGTTCAATAAGAACTCGCCTCTCGGGGAAGTGCTCAGCGTGAGGCCTGAAGTGAGGATAGCGGAGGATGGAAAGCCGGAGGTGAGGATCCCCCCCTTTAACAGTTATTCCGGCATTCGCTGCCCGGTGAAGGAAAACAACGGTTACACCCTTCGTTTTACCGCCACTGCCTTCCATTTCCGCTCAGAGTACTATCAATACCTTGACTGCCGGGATGTATGGATAGCTAAGGGGTTGCAGATACCTGAACAGGTGTGGAAGGTAGAAAAGATTCTGCCGGCAGGAAGTATTGTGATACTGACGGTATCGCTGTTTGCCGTTGCCAGGAAATCATTTTCGGAAATGATGCTGAACTCCGGGGAATGGAGCCCCGGAGAGATCATCCGCGTGCTGCAGGTACCCCAGGGCGAAGAGGAAATTCTGGAACCAGACTATATCAGCGGGAGCGGCCGTGGTGGAGATACAGACAAGCCCGTGATGGAACGTACCGGCAGTGCTTTTGAAATGAAGCCGCTGCCGGGTTATGAGGGCCGGGAGATCTTTCGCAAAATACAAACCGGGCGGGAGAAACTGGGCCGGTTGCAGCAAAAGAAGGAAAAGGCGGCGAGGGAACGAATTGAAAAAGTAAAAGAGGAGGACTTAAAGCTGAAGCTCCCGGGCAATGAGTGAAGAATGTCTTAACTTAAAGCTGAAGCAGGAGTATCCTTAATTTTCCAGAAATAAACTCCTGCCTGTGTGTCATTAAAGATCCATTACAATATGCACTGCTTTGACACCGGGAAAGATCATCACTCATGATGAAAATTGATTTCTTTATGGGAACTAGTACATCTTTACAGAAAATAGTATATTTGTTCCCTATACTTAATTTGCTTTGCTAACAAAAAAAACTAAATACGCTGTAAAAGCCCTGATGGCATTAGCGCGAAATAAGGAGAATTCGCCAATGCTCATCTCAGAGATTGCCAGTCGCGAACAACTGCCCAAGAAGTTCCTGGAGGCGATTTTGCTGGAACTGAAACGTAACGGGTTTCTTGCAAGCAAGAAAGGTGCGGGAGGTGGATATTACCTCATGAAGAAGGCTGAGGACATTAAGCTGGCTGCCATTATCAGGGTGATCGACGGTCCGATTGCATTACTTCCGTGTGTAAGTCTGAATTTCTACGAGCGCTGCGAAGAATGTAAAGATGAAACATATTGCGGCATCAGGGATGTAATGAAAGATGTAAGGGATGCCACACTAAGAATACTCACCGATACAAGTCTTGCCGATATGATTGCCCGGGAGGATTCAATTAAAGAAAAGCTGGCAGAGGGGGAAACACAGCAATTCCTCAGTTAATCACCTCCTTAATGAGATCTCGCATATAATTTGCCGGCAAAGAATTCCATGCGATTTATAACTTATTACTTATTACTTACCACTTATAACTTACCACTTATTACGAATAACTTAACACCGGTTGCACGTAATCAGTTATTCGCATAACTTTCTGCTAACATCCCTTCATATTTCCTGCCTTTATCGTACCCGGTTGTGGGATACATGAAAGCGGTTGTGGGTTAAAACAATATCATATCTGTATCAAATTATTTTTGCCTGTTCAGCCGGATAAACAAATCTAATGACAAAGTGTTAATACAGCAACCCAAATTAAAAAGACCAAAGTATTTTCTTAAGAAAGACAAAGGTTGGGTGATGAGGGTTAAGCAAGCGGTCGGGCGCCTTTGGTGCCTGGCCGTTTTAGTTTTATATCTTTTTTGTTTATACTCTTTTTCTGTTTAAATTATTTCTTTTTTTTGCTTTATATTCTTTTCCTGCTTCCGCTGCCGAATAAAGTGATTATCAGAAAAACGGCAAAAATACCGCTGCTGATGCAAGCTATCCATGCAATGTAATCACCATGTTTAACATAAAAGGTCAGATCGTCGTTCAGATTGATATTTTCTTTCAGGGCAGTTGTCTCCCACCATTTGCTCTTCTGTGTAATATCGCCTCTTTGATTTATAAAGCCTGAAATACCTGTGTTGGCAGACCGGGCTATCCAGCGCCTGGTTTCTATAGCCCTGAGTTTTGCATAATCGAGGTGCTGATCTTTACCTGAAGTATTTCCCCACCATCCGTCATTCGTAATGATGGCAATAAATTCTGCTCCCTGCGCTATCCCTTCTCCAACATATTCACCCCAGATCGATTCGTAACAAATTACAGGGACCACTCCGATCCCGCTCTGGGTATAAAAAACAGAAGGCTTGTCCTGTTTCCCGAAACCACCAGAAGAACCTCCAAAGGCAGCGAATACCGGTTTCATAAAGGCTAAAGCGGTTGAAAAGGGCAATTGCTCTACGCCCGGCACCAGTTTTGATTTATGATAGAACTGGACTTTAGGGGAATTCTCTATGTTTATGGCGGCGTTAAAATAATCGGAGTATTTCCCCATCCGCTCTACAAACCTGGCTGTTGGGGTTTGGGCAGAATTATATAACTGGTAACTTTCTATCCCTGAAAGGACATTTCCGTTTTTATACTTACTGAGAAAATTCTGAACGGTTAAAAAGTTGATATTTTCTCTTATCCCGGCTTCATCAACGTAATCAGGAATAGAAGTTTCGGGCCATATAAAATATTCGGTATTGGGCTGCGCCAGAGAATCAGACAAATGGATCAGCGTCTGAACCTGTATCTGAGAAGGCACGGATCCCCATTTCTCGTATGGGTCGATATTAGGCTGAACCACTACAACGTTCGCAGGGTTTATCTTTTCTTTGTAAGTGGAGTAGATAATTAAAGAAATTGTTACTGGGATAATCACCCAGGCAGCCAAAGCAATGCTCAGCTTTTTCTTTAACGCGTAGCCTGAAGGGGTATTTTCTTTTTGAGAAGCGAGTTCAAAAGCAAGGATATTGGCAGCCAGAACCCAGAGGGTTCCTCCGTAAACTCCGGTGTACTCATACCATTGAATGAGGCTGTGTGCTTCGGCAAAGCCGTTTCCGAGGTTCATCCAGGGAAAGGCAAGGTCCCAGCTCTGGTGAAGATACTCATACCCGATCCAAAAGCTAATCAGGCCGGCATAACTCAGAACTTTAGAGGTAACTTTTCTTAGCTTGTAATAGAGCAGGAAAGCGAGGGTCATGAGCAAGGCAGCCAGGCAGAAAGGGATGAGTGAGATCAGGGCGGCAACCCAGAGAGGATTTACCGCATTCAGGGAATTAAATACCCAATAGATGCATGAAGTATTCCAGATAACGAAACAGGTGCCGGTAAGCCAGAAGATCTTTCTTCCCTTTTTTGCCGAATCAGACTGAATTATATTTTCAACAGCCCGCAGTAAAGGCACAAAAGCAATCAGCAGCAGCAGTGCGGTAAAATGCATGGGCGGCCATGCCAGCCACAGCAAAAAAGCGCTGACGAGGGCCAGGAGATAATTTTTTTTCACGTTATAACTGCGATAAAATATCAGCCTTCTTGGTTTCGTACTCGTCTTGTGTGATCAGTTGCCTTTCGAACAGGACTTTTAGTTTTTTCAGTTTTTGAGTTACCTCGTCTTCGGGCTCGGGGGCAGGAGCAGGTACAGGGACAGATGGGTATACGGGTTCGG
>JAATFW010000064.1 GCA_015654985.1 Sphingobacteriales bacterium
ATCTGCTGTGCCGGGATTTAAAGTACATCATGAGAGCGGTTAAAATGCATGTTTTTACGGAAAAAAACATCTGCTTTAACCGCTCTCAATATTTATTTAACTTCTTACGCCTCCAACTCTGTGGATTGCTCCCCCATTTCCCTGTACAGGCGGCTTCCTGCTGTTCTTCCTTCAGGAATTAAAATATCTTGTAACCCAGACTTAAATGCCACAAGTTTTGTTTAGAGTCGTATTGTCCGCTTTTGTCAACATTAGAGAGGCCGGCTTCATAACGCAGGTCAACTGATAAGCTTCCTAAATCTACACCTGCACCAAGCTGGGCGCCCCAGGTTTGGTTCTTATAATCGTTGAAATTGGCAACTGCGCCTTTTGTACTATTGTCAAGAATAAAGGAAATAACAGGGCCAGCCATAAAACGAACGTTCAGCTTATCGAAGCCTATTTTGTTTCCTAACAATACCGGAACATCCAGTGTAGTAAACCTGACCTTTCCGCTGGCTTCAGTTCCGTTTTCCTCATCAACATTAAATTTTCCGCCTTTTCCGGCCAGATAAGCTTCCGGCTGAACGTAAAATCCGGCCCCGCCCAGACGTGCCCAAAGCCCAAACTGGTAACCAAGCCGGTTCTCTTCACCAAATAAACGGTCTGATTTAAGACTCGCTAAATTAAGCCCTCCCTTAATTCCCAGATTAAAAGAAGGAAGCTGTGCAAAAGTTGCTGCGCTGATAATAAGCATCATACAACTGAGTAGAATAATTTTTCTCATTTTTTTTATATTTTTAGTTCAATGATCTGTTAGCCATCCAGCCAGACAACACTTTAATTTAAAAAATGTTGCTAAATGTATAACTCAATCCTTTTTTAACAAGACGTTAAATTTTATAGTTTTGTAACAAAGAAACTGCATGGGTTTATAAATCAAACAGAAAAAATATAAAAAACTCATGTAAGCTTCATCTCCTCTAAAAAACAGATTAGACGATAAAAATTATGGCAGAGATCAGCATTAGCAAACCCGACTGGGAAAGGTTAAAGATTAAAGTAAGGCGAAAATACAGGGAACTTTCTGAAGAGGACCTGAACTATACCGAAGGTGAAGAGGAAAAATTAATTCAGCACCTGATGAACCGGCTGAAACGAAGCAGGGAATATATCGTATTTACTTTAGAAAAGGGACTTGTAAACATAGACAATAACCGGCTTTAACTATTTTATTAAACTGCTGAAGAGATCATAACCAGGCAGTAAGGACCTGGCCGGATCTCCGGTTTTTTGTATCCTTTATTTTACCGAAAAAACGGGTTTGCTTTATAATAATCTCATAACCAAATGTTATATTTATAATCCTGTACGCTATTGCAGCTTTTCACGTTTACAGTTAAAGAAAAACAACTATGCTTAAGCTGAACACCCCTTTTAAGAAAAAATTGCTGACAGCCTTTTTCGGATTGGCGTTGGTTTCTTTAGCTTTCAGTGATGATTATTTTCAGGTATCTAAAAACCTGGATATATTCTCTTCCCTCTATAAAGAGCTGAACACCAATTATGTTGATGAAGTAAATTCTTCCAAACTGATACAGACCGGAATTGATGCGATGGCACAAAGCCTTGACCCCTATACTGAATTTGTACCGGAATCTGAAATGGAAGACTACCGGATGAAATATGTCAGCACACAATACGGAGGTATTGGAACAAGCGTTCAAAACAGGGACGGCAGGTTCATTATATCTGATACATTCGAAGGCTTTCCCGCGCAGAAAGCTGATATACGGGCAGGGGATGAAATTATCCAGATAAACGGCGTTCCTTTAAAGGATAAGCCTTACGAGCAGGTGAGCTCTATGTTAAAAGGCCCAAAAAATACAACGGTTAAATTGGTTGTTACCCGGGAAGGAGAGAAAGCTCCGATTGAAAAGGCCATTGTCAGGGAGGAAATCACTCAACCGAACGTAAGCTACTATGGAATGCTGGATAATAATATAGGATATATAAAACTGGATAAATTTCTTGAAAATTCGGGCAATGAGGTTCAGAGCGCGCTGGTAGCCCTCCAAAAGAACAGACCGGCGGGCCTGATCCTGGATCTCCGCTATAACGGAGGGGGAATTCTCCAGGAAGCTGTTAAAATTGTAAATCTTTTTGTAGAACCTAATGTAACCGTGGTAACACAAAAAGGACGTAACCGCGAGAAAAACTTCCCCTATAAGACCTATAATACTCCTGTTGCCCCTAATCTTCCGCTGGTTGTTTTGGTAAACAATCGCTCGGCATCGGCTTCTGAAATTGTTGCCGGCTCACTGCAGGATATAGACAGGGCCGTAGTGATCGGTCAGCGCAGTTTTGGGAAAGGCCTGGTACAGCAGACTTTCAACCTTCCATATAACAGCCTGGTAAAGATTACGGTGGCCAAATATTACACACCGTCGGGAAGGTGTATCCAGACCCTGGATTACACACACCGCTCGGCCGATGGCAGTGTTGAAAAAGTGGCGGATTCTCTTATCTCAGCTTATAAAACCCGCGTGGGGCGTACCGTATATGATGGAAGCGGCATTTATCCTGATATTTTCGTCAAACCAGTAAAGTATAGTCCTATCTTACAAACGCTGGCTACCCGTTTTTTTATTTTTGATTATGCTACCCGCTACCGGAACCAGAAAACTCATTTGAGCCCGGCAAAGAGTTTCAGGCTTAGCGATACGGAATATAACGACTTTGTAAACTATCTGAGTGATAAAGATTATAATTATAATACACGTACAGAGAAATTGTTAAGCGATCTGAAGACAGAGGCCGAAAAGGAAAGCAAGCTCCAGGAGATAAAACCAGAGTATGAGGCGCTTAAAACAAAAGTATCTGTAAGCAAAAAGAATGACCTGAGCCAGTTTAAGGAAGAGATACGCAGGGTTCTGGAGAATGAAATAGTTTCACGTTATTACTTTCAAAAAGGCCGCATGGAGCAGGGTTTTAAGTACGACGAGGAAATTAAAGCTGCAACAAATGTAATTACCTCTAAATCTGATCTTGCTGCTATTCTGCGTGGAGAAGGAGATTATAAATCCATCGGAAAGCCATCGGTTGGTTTTTCAGCTAATGTAGGAAAACAGGAATAAGTTCAGGGATTATTTTTAATACAATATCTCCCAGGATAACACAATATTCAATGAATATAGAAGAATACAGAGACTACTGTCTGTCACTTCCGGGCGCTACCGAAGGTTTTCCTTTTGGCGAAGATACGCTTGTAATGAAAGTGGGGGGCAAGATGTTCTCATTAGCTTCTTTAGAATCCTTTACCTTTAACGTAAAATGCGATCCTGAAAAGGCGATTGAGCTAAGAGAAAAATACGCTGAAGTGTTGCCCGGCTATCACATGAATAAACAACACTGGAATACAATTATTCCAAACGGCCTGACAGAAGAAAGACTTCTTAAAGAATGGATCTTTGATTCCTACAGGCTTGTTGTATCGAAACTTCCGGTTAAGGACCGTGCAGGGCTTCTTTAACATCCTCCTTCGGGATACGCTAAACTAATATGTGCAGAAATATTTAATTTAGCACCTGATGATCAGAAAGTACTTCTTCGGAAAGCATAGCAGCGTTTTACTGATACCTTTTATATGCCTGTTACATCTCGTTTCGTGTAAGAACAGGGCTTCAAAGGACAATGAAAAGCCATCCTTCAGAGATGTGCTCGGAATGCAGTACACAGAAACCCACAGGTATTTCAATTCGGGCCTCTCCTTTAATGAACAGGGTTATCAGCTTGAGCCATCCTGGAAAATGTATTTACTATCCGACGACTCCCTGATGATCTTTCATCCACAGGAAAAAGCATACTTCCATTACCCCATTTATCACGATCATGATTCAGTGTTTAATATAGCGCGGCACTGGATGAGGGTAAAAACCATCAGCAAAGACAGCCTGATCTTTCAGATCCTTTCTGTAGAGGAGAGAAAAGTATCAAAAGACTTCTCGAATGCCTATATGAAATTTTATTCGTATGATTATCTGAAACGGATCCACGCCGACTATGAACAGCTCCGCAGACCTTCAAAAAAAGACACTCTTTTTATACTCCGGAAAGCAAAAAGCGCAAACAGAAACCCGGGGATCAGGGACAGCGCTTTTGCAGCACGCGTTCCGGTTATATTAAAGAGCAAAGAGCCTGAAATCAGCGTAAATAAAGTAAAGGCAGAATTTGATCCGCACGACCTCCTCCATACCAGTCCCTCAGATGAATATCTGTATCCTGAGTATACTATTATAATTAATAAGGCTTATAAAGACTTCTATTACACTTTTTCAGTGCTTGTTGACGATAAAGGCAATATGAAGCTGGGAAAATTCGTCACCAGCCCTGAATTTGAAGCCTCAAGAAGACGGGTACTGGAGGGTATTATTGAAGTATACCTGAAACGTTTCCTGGATATTAAACCAGGGACAACACTGGGAACAGCACATACCAGTGAGATAACATTGAATGTAAGCGGGAAGAAATAATTATGCCGGGAACACGCCCTGTATTATTATCAGACGGGTCCCCGGCATCAATGATTTGAATAACGAAATTATTGTTCTGTGTTGATTATTTTAAAAGCTTTCCTTCAAGCATTTTGATATAATATCCTCCTACAACACTTCTTGCCTGAAATCCTACCATCCTGCCATTAGTTGTTTCGTGCCAGTCGCTAATGGGCACACGCGAAGATGTTTCGGTGGCATATTTATACATGGGATTCATTATCGCCTCAAAATCACGCTGATTATCTGCAAGAACAGAAGTCCAAAGCACCCAGTCGGATTTAGTATAACTTTTACGGCTGTCGAGAGGCAGTCCGTAAGTATTTTGCTTTTTGAGATAGTAGTTAACCTCTTTGCTATAAACTTCTGCCGGAAACAGGTTTAAACTTAACAGCCTATCCCATACTAAATTATATTTCTGGCTCCAGGTGCCCTTCTTTTCAAATGCCAGGGTATAATGATCGCCATCGTCTGCAAGCTGCTGCCATTTGGCAACCATTTCTTTTGCACTGTTCCTGAATTTTCCGGCAGTTTCCTTTTCTCCCAATTGATCAGCAAGCATGGCATAACTTCCGAGAGCAACGATTGCTTTGACTGAAAGATTCGCGTTTCTGGCCATATGCCCGGCAAAGTCATCGGTACATAACTGGTTAGCCGGATCAAATCCTTCCTTTAATAAGAAGTTTGCCCATACAGATAATGTTTCCCAATGTTTCTTTGCATACTGAGCGTTGCCTTCGGCCTTTGCGATAGCTGCAGTTAAAATGATCATATTCCCTGACTCTTCCACAGGCATATCTTCGCCATAGGTCTGTCCGTTAGCTAAGGGATAGGTTCCTAAATCATGAGCAGGAAAAGGCTTGGTCCATCTTCCGCTTTCGCTGTAATAAAAGATTCCGTTTAACATTCCCTTTAACAAATCAGGATTGTATACCAGAAATAAAGGTGCAGACGGGTAAGTAACGTCAACGGTATTAATTGAACCGTTGCTGAAATTTTCTTTGGAAAGGAATAAAATATCTCCCTGCGGACTTTTAACCAGTTTGTGGGCCGCTATACTCTGACGATATCCTATTACACAAAGATCGGCATATTTAGTGCCTCCGGCTTTTACGGCTTCTGAATACAGGGTTTTATCGAAAGCAACACATTTACTTATTATACTCTTATAATCAGAAGCAGCGGCAGCCAGTTCCTTTTCAATACTCTTTGTACCGTCCTGGTTCCACCAGGGTCTTAAGTTCTGACCGAAGTACTGCAGCGACCAGAGATCGTCGTAAGCAAGCATTATAAACTGTTCTTTCGCAGCAGCACCTACTTTTCCGAAAGGTAAAATAGTATTGAGCACAAGGTGTTTATTTTCTTTCACAGAAGCAGGGCCCTGGGTATTGGAAGCAAATAGCGGAACTGCGTTTTGCGGAGTACTTACGTATTGCTTTACACCAGAGGCAGCCGGGGCTGCAACATACATGTATCCCCAGTCTATTCTCAGATCGTCGCCTTTTTTCTGCAAAACCGGCTGTGCCTGGGTTCCGGCCTTTAAAACCGACAACTGGTTGCCTGAGTATTTCTGAACATTAACTTCCTGAGCGGGAGTGTTAACGGCAATATCCGTTGAAGCACCCAGGTAAACGCTCACATCATGAACTGCTTTGTCTGTTGATCTTATCTTATATGAGATATAGGAAACCGGTCTGGACAAAAGATCCAGATCATCCATTAATAAAGGAGAGGTAAATGTAAGCGTGAGGTTTACCTTTCCGCAGGTAAATTCGCAGATCGTTTGGGTAGCAGTTACTTTTACACCCGTCTGTTTTGCATTCTGAATTGCACCTGCACTTTGAGCGGGCTTTTCCTGAACCAGGCCGGCATCAAGCCACTGCCCGCCGGCTGTATTTGCAATATGAACAGCCAGTACATTTTCGCCTTTTTTTATTGCTTTACGTACTAATGCATCGACATCCTTATATTCAATTTTATTATTCCATCCAACATGCGAATATATCTTCTGCCCATTTAAATATACCTCAGCATTATCATCATGGTAAATTTTCAGAAAAAGCTCATTAAGATCTAAGGCACCAACCGTAAATTTTCTTCTGACCCAAAGATCCTTACTTGTCCAGGAAGTGCCGGCCCCTTTTTCGCTGCCGAATGAGCCTTTACCATTTTTCCAGCCGCTATCATTAAAGCCCGGATCCTGCCAGCCCTCACCGGGATTCTCTTCTACAAATTTACTGGGATAGGCGTTTTCTTCGGAAGAAGGGAGAATGGTCTGATAGGCAACTTCGCTTTTACCCAAAAAGTTAAAAATTTTACCATCAACTTTTATTAACCCGGTTAATGACTGATTGGCTCCCGTCCAGTGTTTTGTTACAGAAGAAGTCAGCCCATCCGTTGTTGACCATATACTGAAATAAGGATCGTGGGTAATTAACGGATAAGCCGGGGCTTTCTGTGCCTGGGCAAAAGAACTGCGTCCGCTGATTAAAACAGCGAAAAGGCACAATGTGTGTAAGAGTGTGTGTTTAAAAGTGTTCATTAGATTTTATATATTAAAAGTTAGGCGCTATCAATTATTGGATTTTATAACCGGAAATGCAGATATCCTTAACCTTGCACCTCCCATGGGTACCAATGTCAGATCTGCAGTGGGTCCTGCCACACTGACCGGTCCGGGCGGCAACGTATCAACAAGCCCGTACTGATCTATTCCCCATGATGGAATCATTTTTCCCTTAGCTTTTATTTCTAACGGCGCGTTGGAATTTGTAAAGGGGTTATTATCAGCAGGCCAGCTTTTTTTAACTACTTTCAAAGATCTTTCAGGATGCCTGGCATCGATCGCTAACCCATAGTTCCATGCTGAAGCAGGAAGGATCTCGAATGAAGGCCATTTCTCCGGGTCGGCGCCCTGTTGCCATTTCGAATCGCCGATGGCAGTAGCTTTGCTATCCTTTCGTACATAGTTCTCTTCGATCTTTAATGAATAAGTTAGCGGCCCATAATTTACACTGACACTATTCTTATTTTTTTCCCAAACATGTACATTAAGTTTCATAGGAAGGCGGAGAGAAATAGCATCGCCGTTCTTCCACAGATTTATTATCTTAATATAATTCCCTGTTTTTTCATTAACCGGAATCTGTTTTCCGTTTAAGGTAACCACGGGCTGGCGGCACCATGAGGGGATGCGGAGATACAGAGGAAAAGTAACCGGAGACGGGCTGCTTACCGTAAAACTGATCAGATCATCAAAGGGATATCTGGTAGCAGCCGTTATTTTTACATCAGAGCCATTACCAACTTTGGCACTTACTTCCCCTTCTGTATACAGTTGAGCTGCAAGTCCATTGTCGGGAGTAGCCATCCAACTGTTTTCAGCATAATATACCCATCCCGCTGCATGATTGTGCTGACAGCACCGGCTGCTGAAAGGGTTCATCATAAGGAAGGGCCCTGAATTATCGATACCGGGATGGTGATTTCTGCCGTCGCTGACAGCCATATTTGGCGCAGTGAGATACCGCAAAGCTTTATAATCCGGCAGAAAAGCTGCCGAAAAGGTATTAAAAGCAACATCCTCGCAGTTATCCGCCCAGAAAGAATCCCCGGTATACCAAAGTAACATTTGATCTGAGGTCATCTGCTCCACCAGCCCGCAGGTTTCAACAGCCTGCCGTGGATCAGTATATCCTTTTCTGGCATTCTCATCAGCGCCAAACATTCCGCCCGGTACCTGGCCGAAAGTCTCCCGGATCAGCTTAAAATTATCATAGGTAGCTTTTAGATCAGACGGCTTACGGCTTAGCATATAATACTGGGCCGGCTCCCTGAAGCACTGGGCTATATTAACATTGTGCCAGTTCGGTAAATTATTTTCCTGGCGCCAGTCTGCCGTATTCCTGTCTGTTTTAACGGCAAGATCAAGCAGCCATTTCTCCCCGGTACGGTTGTATAGCCAATAGATGCTATAAAGATTGTCGCCTCCCCGGCTTTTCTCCCAATAGTCCTCAAGAAATTTATCATCTGCCAGGGTAAGCTGCCATTTAAAATAGCGGCTCATGAAGCCGAGTACGCGGCTGTCGCCTGAATATTCGTAATAAGATTGCAGGCACCAGAGCATCGGCATATTGGTCCAGAGATCTCTTTTTCCTTCTCCTTTTTCCACTGCCGGGCCAAAATCACCGTTATCCCGCTGATTGTTTAAAACGGCATCTATCCAGAACCGCGACTCCCGGATCATTTTTGCATCATTAAGAACGTATCCAATATCTGCATATCCTTTTAACCAGTAAGGCAGCTCTTCCCATCCGTATTCGCCTTTTCCTTCTTTATTTAACCAGGCATTATTTTGCTTTGAAAGCCAGATGCTGATCTCTCCCAGATGCCCTGTAAGGCCATCCCGCTGAAGCTCAAGAGATTTTTTAAGCCATCCTCCCGGTTTGAAAGCTGTAACCGGTAACTTTAAAAAAAACTGGTTCAAAAGAGGTGCGCGATTACTGGTGTAAAAACTATTGCCGGAGGAAGTATCTGGCTTCATGACGAGTTTAGCCTGAAGGGGTGATTGGGCAAACAGACCTGTTGTACCTAAACATGCGAAAAGAAAATTTATAATACCGGTATATTTCATACTATTTAGTATTGTTGGTTCATCTTAAGGCAAAGTATCGGCCCCGGCCTTTCCCGCCCGGCTCTACGTCACACCCATGGTTAGCGAAGCTGAATTACACCTTCCGTAAGAAAGACAAAGTAAAGCCTTTTCGGCATCCTGAATTCCTGAAATTGTATCACAATTTCTTTAATTACTCTCAATCTCAGGAATCAGGGTATGCTTTGCCGTTTAATTACTCAAGTCCATTTATTAATATTGCTTTCTCAGAGGATACTTCAAAAAGACGTTCCTGCTTATTAATATTACCGGTTTGCGGATAAAGAGAACGGCCTGTCTTCCGGATTCAATCCTTTATTTAAGGCGGGTGTACTTCCCATCTGCAATTTCAGGATTCCTCCTTTGGTCAAATCGGAGTGCCTGATATAATTAGCAGTATAAGCTTCAGCATTAAGTTTAGCAGATTGTATATAAACGTTCTGCTGGTTATTATTATCCGCCTCAATAACAAACTTCTTTCCATCCTCAAGGGTAATTGTTGCCTTTGCAAATACCGGGCTTCCGATTACATACTGATCAGTACCCGGGCAAACGCTGTAAAAGCCAAGGGCGCTCAGCACATACCAGGAAGAGGTTTGTCCCTGGTCTTCGTCGCCAGGATAACCATTCTCTGTAGAATTATAGAGTTTACGCATCACTTCCCTTACATGATACTGGGCTTTCCATGGCTCGCCGGCATAATTATAAAGGTAGATCATATGCTGGATCGGCTGATTTCCATGAGCATATTGCCCCATGTTTGCCATAACCATTTCTGTCATTTCATGGATCATGCCGCCATAAGTTCCCACGTTAACTTTATTTGGCTCAGAAAAGACAGAATCAAGTTTAGCAATGAAGTTCTTCTCTCCGCCCATCAGACCGATCAGTCCCTGTATATCATGAAAAACAGACCACTGCCAATGCCAGGCATTCCCCTCGGTATACGGACCGCCCCATTCAAAAGGATCGAAATTGGCTTTCCACTCTCCTTTGCTGTTTCTACCCCTCATGAATCCGGTAGACGGGTCATAAACATTCTTATAATTATACATTTGCCTGGCAAAGATCTTTTCATAAAAAGGCTTGTTCGTTGCCTTTGCCAACTGATAGCCACAAAAATCATCATAGGCGTATTCAAGGGTTTTAGCAGTAGCTTCACCATATTCAGGATAAGGGACATATCCTAATTGAAAATACTCTTTCCACCCATGCCGGCCATTTGCAGGACCCCAGGGACCCTTATTTGTTGCCTCTTTGAGATAAGCTTTGAGAGCCTGTTCCGGATCGAAAGTCGTGATACCTTTCACCCATGCATCGGTGAGAAGTGAAATAGCATGATTACCAATCATACTCCCTCCTTCCCCCGGGAAAGACCAGGAAGGAAGCCATCCGCATTGCTCCTGGGCGGCCAGCATTGCCTGCATATAACGGCCATGCATCGTAGGGTACAATATAGTGTTTAACGGAAACTGGGCTCTGAATGTATCCCAGAAACCAGTATCTGTAAACATATATCCATAGTGGACCTTCCCGTCGTAAGCACTGTAATAACAGGGTTTGCCATCCTTATCGTACTCAAAGAACTGGCGTGAAAAAAGGCTTGCGCGAAAGAAACAGGAATAAAAGGTTGATTTCTCTTCTTCTGTTCCCCCTTCTACCAAAATGCGGCTCAAATGCCTGTTCCACACCTCTGCCGCTGCAGCTTTGGTAGCTTCAAGAGTTTTGAAATTACCTAATTCGCGTTTTAAAGTCAGTTCTGCCTGTTCGGTACTGATATATGAGGAAGTAACTTTTACCTGAACCTGTTCGCCGGGTTTGAATTCAATATAAGCTCCTGCACCTTCCCCTTCCAACTCAACAGCCCCGGCTGAAACGGTGTTCTTCCGGTTCTCCCAGGTACCATATGACTTAAAAGGCTTGTCGAAAACGGCAACAAAATAATTCCTGAAATTATCGGGAACATAATGACCGTTATTGACATATCCGATGATCTTCCTTTCTTTCGGAAAGATTTTGACGCTGCTCAACTTTGTATACCCGTCGAGCACGAGATAACTGCTGCCATTGGCAGGAAAGGAAAACCGCAGATGTGCGCCGCGCTCGGTGGGCGCCATTTCGGTGGTAATCCCATTATCCAGCTTTACCTTATAATAATTCGGTTTAGCCGTTTCATTATCATGGCTGAAGCCTGCTGCCCTTTCGTCCTCATTCACTTTCAGTTGCCCGGTAACGGGCATAAATGAAAATACTGCATAGTCGTTACTCCACGAGCTGCACTGGTGCGCCTGTTGAAAACCGCGGATCGTCTTTTTAAAATACTGATATTTCCAGCCATCCCCATTCCGTCCTGTCTGGGGGCTCCATGTATTCATTCCGAAAGGGAGGGCTGTTGTGGGATAAGTATTCCCCCTTGTCAGTTCATGCTTTGAATTAGTACCCTGCAGGGTGTTCACATATTTAACAAGATCCGGAGTGGCTGCCGGCAGCGAATCAGTTAATACTAATAGAAAAAGAAGAAACGTATATCTCATCAGACTTTTATTTTCCTGCCAATATATTTATTACCTGGCAAACCGGACTAATAATATAAATCCGGCAGCAATTAAACACAAATTTACCCTTATAATTTATGGTAAGAAAGGTAGAAGCTGATGATGTAAAAAAGAGAAGTAAAGTTCTGTTCATAAAAAGAATTTTTTATTGGTATCGTTTATTTTTATCTGTGTTCAAAGTTAGCCCTTATAACGAAATAAAAGTAAAACGATTTAGCTTTCAACGATTAAACAATTCGTCTCAAAAGGTATCCATTTTGTCTCAAAAAATCTCTTTAGAGCAAAAGCCTAAATAACACAAAACGCCAGGCTCCTTTAAGAACCAGGTGTTTTACTGTATGGGTAAATGGCGGTCAGTATTCCTTATCGTTCAGTTTAGTTTTTAGATCAAGCCAATTTATGCCCTGGTCAAAAACCCCTTTCAGGATAGCGGCTATCTTTTTGTCGGTTCCATAAAATGCTTTTTTAAAGCTTCCGGGAGCCGTTTTTTTATTATGATTGCGCACCGTTATAAACATCCGGCGCCAGATGCAGAGCAGCTTTTCGAGGTCATTCTCTGTAATCACCCCTATTTCATGCAGGCAGCGTGCAAACATGGCCAGCACTCTTACCGAAAGTGAGGTTGAGATTCTCAACTGCTCAAACCTGAGCAACAGTTCCTCCTGTACACGGCTCTCAAACCGCTCTTCGCTTAACCATAAAGCTTTTACATTGTTTCTCCATTCAGCGCATGAAACAGACACCGGCTGGAGCGCGGAAAGCTGCAATTGATCGCCTGTCAGTAAAGCGAAAAGAGGTTCAAGTTTATGCAACTGAAGCAGTACTTCCTTGTGCCCGGCCTCCGCGTGCAGATCTTTATTCAGTCGGCACAGGCAGTGCATTACAAACTCCGGGTAATTAAATCCCATTGTCATCAAAGCCTGCCGGAGACTGTCACCCATATTTCCCCGGTTGCGGTAAAGCATCGATTGTATCAGTGCACCAAGTCTCTCCAGGCACCTGCAATCAGAAAACAGCAGGGGGCTGCCATCGTTTTTAACGCCAAACGAATGTATAAAGTTTTCTATCACCTGCACCAGGTGGGCGTCATCCACCCTTTTCTTCATTTTCCTGATCAGCCAGACTAAATATTCCTTACGTTCGAGGTAAAATTCAAGGCCGGTTAACAGCGGGGCCGGAGCATTATAGTTAAAATATTTGCCGAAACACTCGGCCAGGTCCCTGATTTCCTTATTTACACAGGTTAAAAGGACGATAATAAAAGAGGAAAAATGCGAGGTGTGCTTTTTTTTAAAATACTCTTTGGTAGCGTCAGGTCCTAACTGGCCGGTAAGCCGCTGCATACATTGGCTGAGATTTTCCAGATAATCATAAAAGTACCGTTCAGACACCTGCTCTGAACCAGACTCCTGGTGCAGGGCAATTACCTGGTCTTTCAGTTCTTTTAATTTCAGGCAAAACCGTTCTTCAAATTCAAGACGATTTTCGGGTGAAGCCGAAGCTTCCTTCAGTTGAACAGGGTTTAAGGAGCAGAGCAGCTCATTAAAGGTCCCAAAAGGATAGTGATCCATACTTGTAAGATTTTAATAAACACAGGAAGAATCCCGTCAGAGAACCATTCTCTGGCAGCGTGCGGGACAAAGGCGGGACGCTTTATTTCTGTTTCCGGAGGTCCTTCATTTTACAGCTTATACGATATCAACACCAAAAGGTAGCATAAAAAAAACAAGAAATTGATCTTTTTTTAATATTAACCGCCATTTACCCACCATTCTTTGTTCGTTTTTAACAAAAAAAGCTATTTTATTTACGTCCATATGAAATTTTTATACATATGGACACCGGTTTATTATTAAAAACATTGAGCAAAGGATATAGCCTCACCTTGCCGGATCAGGAAATCATCGTAAATACACTTAAGGAAGACAAGTTCAAAAAACGTAGTTTTTTACAATATGAAAACGAGCGGTGCAGGCAATTGTACTTTATTAATTCGGGCTTTGTAAGAGCTTACTTCAACAGCACCGAAAAGCAGGTTACCTACCTCTTTGCGGGGGATGGCGAATTCGTTACTTCCACTTCTTTTTTTGACCAGTCGCGTGCTGAGGAAAACATTATAACAGAGGAACCTACCGACGTTCTTTCCGTCAGCTATCCTAACCTGATGGGGCTGATGCACTCCACCGATAATATCAGGCGCGTGCTGATCTATTTCTATAACCTGTACAGGCGGATGATTTTCAGAAGGCTGCGCTCTATGCTGGAAGACAGCCCGGAAGAACGGGTCGGGAAGTTATTTGCAAGGTATCCGGATATTCTGCAAAAAACAAAACCTGAGCACGTTGCCAGTTACTGCGGTATCAGTAAGACCAGTCTTTACAGGACGATAAAAAAGTTGAAATAGTTCCAAATGGAACTGCTGCAGGCATGGCGGCGGTGTAAATTAGATTCAATAAATAAGCTACAGTACAATGAAAAGATATATCCTTCTGGCCATCATTTTTTTGCTGATGCTGCTCTACGGCTGGACGGCCCTATCAAATTTTAGGGACTTGCAGGCTTTTAACATCAAATTACATCTGCAGGTGTTTCCGCCGCTGATGGCCGATGTGCTGACCTTTACGATTCCGCCGTTGCTGGCCGTAGTTTTTTTCCTGCTTTTCATTCCCGAATCAAGGGTATGGGGGCTTGCATTTTCAACCGTTTTGCTGACACTATTCTCCGCATATTCTGTGCTCATCCTGTGTAAGTTTTTCGAGGGGGACGCCTGTTCGTGTATCTCAATCTTTAAAGGAATGAACTGGACAGAGCAGACTGTGGTCAATCTTGTTTTTTTAACACTCTCAATTATTGGTTTAACCCTTAAAAGAAAGGAGGCTCAATGAAAGAAAATGCAGCGTGAAAAAGCCTGTGCCTCCGGTTTAAGGGATAGTGCCGGCAGGTATGCTTATTCCATCAGATACTGAACTATCCGGAAAACAAATTGAATCATTCATTTTTTAAATTTCATTAATATGAAAAAGTACTTTTTAGGGATTGTTGCCCTGTTAACAGTGGTTAGCGCAAGCGCTTTTGTCAACCTCACGAATGCCGGCGGCAATGCACGGCAGGACGACCTGTTATGGTATCGCAGAAATGCAAATGGTACCTATACATTCATCAACACCGGAGAAACGCCTTCTGTAAGCTGTCCTTCAGGCAGTGATGTAATCTGTGCCAAAGGATTTGAAGATAGCCAGGACGCATCTCAAATTGATGATAATACTATGGCAGCCGACCAGTTGCTTCGCGCATCCTTTTGGGAAGAAGGGGGGAGTCTTTTCCCCCACTTCTTTTACATTCCCTTTCTACCGCTCATTCTGAGGCATACCGGGATTAAAGCCGATCACCTTATCCGGTATCGGATAGGTATAAGCAGGGTCTCCCGGCAGCAACCGGTATTCCTGCCCGTTTATCTTTCTCCGTAAAGTAATTCCATCACCCTCACCGTTCAGCCTCCTCAGATCAGTCCATCTCAGCGCCCTGAAACATAGTTCCTTTCTTCTTTCGACGAGCACCAACTGAAGCGCCTCTTCTTTTCCGGAAGCTGTATAAGGCACATACGTGCTGACGCCGTTCACTTTTTTCCACCGGGTTGCCAGTAAGGTATTCAGATCGTTCACAGAGGCGGCGGTATTTCCGGCACGGGCATAGCATTCTGCCCTGATAAGATAAACCTCATCCAGGGCAAGCCCAGCGAAAAGCTGCGCCTTGCCCGAATAACTCCCTTTGAAATTATACCCGGCAGCATCGCTTCCTTTAAAAAATACGGTTTTGCGCAGGTCGTTAGCTGTATACGAGCGGTAAAGAACGCTGTCCACTTTTGCGTTGGCAGGGTTTACCGGGATCTGGGCCGGCTGGCCGATCATATGACTATTAAAAATAACCTCCGTATTCAGAATGTTGCTGTTCAGAAACGGGTAGCTTGCCGAAGCGATGAGCGTATTGTAATCGAGCAGCTCACCTCCCGCCCTGATGCAGGAGTCGGCATACGTGAAAGCCTTGCCGTAATCGCCCATTGTTTGGTATACCCGTGCAAGCAGGCCAAAGACGGCCCGCACAGACGGACGGGTTTTATATTCGGCAGCAGCAGGCAGCAAGTGCCGCGCCTCCAGCAGGTCGCCGGTGATCTGCTGATAGGTTTCCCGGAGGTTAGGCCGGCTGATCTTCTCGCTGATGTCTACCCCGAGGCGCAGCGGGACGCCCCACAAACCATCCGCCTGCTGATCATTATAGGGCGGAGCAAATACCTGCGCTAACTGATAAAAAGCATGTGCCCGGTAAAACAGGGCACTTCCCCTTGCTGTATTCCAGGCGGTGGTTTCCCCGGAAGAAGGGGTCACTTTTGCCAGCCCTTCGAGTACCATGTTGGAGTTGAATACACAAAAGTAGGGGCGGTTCCAGTCGGTAATATCTTCACCGGCATAAGGCCTTTTCTCCCAGGTATAATAGTTTCGGAAAAGCTGGGGAAGGGTAGTATCGAAGTAAGTGTCGGTGAGGTAGTAATTGTCGGCCCCGGCCTCACCCATTTCGGGTACCAGCCCCTGGCCGGTACTCTTCACCACCCCGTTCATATCGGCGTCGTTATCGAGTATTGCCTGAAAATCGGCAATGGAAGAAGGCACCACCATGGAAGTGCTGGGCACGGTATCCAGAAAGTCCTGTTTATTACAGGAACACACCAGGAAAATCAAGACGGTTAAAAGAGAAGTTATTTTCATGTCTGCATTAAAATTTAACGGTAGCACCAAAAGAAAAACCACGGCCGGCCGAAGGGACATTATTGTAATAGGGGTCTATATCCAGATCATTGGCTTTCCACAAAACGGCCAGCTCTGAAGCATAGAGATATAGCCTGATACTGCTTACCGGCAGCTTTTTCAAGCTTTTTTTATCCAGGAGATAAGAAAGGGAGACATCTTCCAGCCTGATGTTACCTGCTTTCTGAACCAGCGCATCCGAATAACGGTAAAAGTTATCCCTGTTTGTATTGGAAAGAGGGTAGATAAAAGAAGGGACATTCGTATGGCTTTCGTCCCCAGGATTCTGCCACCTCCTGGTGTAATCGTGATGCCCCGACCATCCGGCAATAATTTCCTGGTAATTTACAGAGGTAGCCCTGAAGTAATTTCCCAGTTTATAACTGATGTTCAATGAAAGCGACAGGTTTTTAAAACTCACGGTATGACGGAAGGCCCCGTACCAAACCGGCTGTACCGGCCCGTTATATTCCAGGCTGTCTAAAGGAGTTTGCGTATAAATAGCCGTATAATCCTTACTCTTCGCCCCGTTAAAGTATCCCACCGGATCGCCGTTTGCCGGATCGAGGCCAGCCCACCTGAAGCTGTAAATATTATACAGCGGCCGGCCGGTAACGGGACTGATGGCCGTGGCGGGCAAATACGTAAAGGTACTGGCAGAGGCAGGCATCAGGTAATCTGTAACCTTCTGTTTGGAATAGCTCATAATCAAAGTGCCCTGCCATTTCAGACGACCGCCGGTGTTACGGCTGCTGAGCTGGAGGTCTGCTCCCCTTGCTTTCATAGCTGCTACATTGGCGTATACCGTATTGAAACCGAGGGTGGGATCAACGGGTGTTTGGGCGAGCAGGTCTGAGGAGTGCTTGTTATAAAGCTCAAAAGAGCCACTCAGCACATTATTCTTCAGTGTAAAATCAAGCCCGAGATTGGTGGTCTTTACCTTTTCCCACCGTAGGTTTTCATTCGGGGGAGTTTGAATTACCGCCCGCCGGAACGGAGTGGTGTAGGCCGTACCAAAACTGGCGGTAGTATATGCAGAGGCGAGCCTTGAGATATTTCCGTTCAGCCCGTAGCTCATTCTCAGTTTCAGGTAAGGCAGTGCCGACGACTCATAAAAAGGTTCCCTGCTGATCACCCAGGCTGCGCCTGCCGACCAAAGGGGCGTACCCTTCTGGTTGGATTTTACCCCAAATAGGTTCGCTTCGTCTCTCCGGATGCTTCCGCTGAAGATATAGCGGTCGTCATAAGTATAGGCAGCATTGGCAAACCACGACATAAAATGGTCGGTCTGTTCAGAGAACGACTGGCCGGGCTCAATTTTCCGGGTGAGGTAATCGCTGGAATACTGCTTCAAATCCGTGGTGTAATCCAGCTGCGAAAAAAGGGTGCCGTATTCGGGCTGATAGCCGTAATAGCGGTTTTTCATCGTGGTGTTTTTCACACTCCGCACTTCATATCCGGCCAGGGCGCTTAGCTGGTGAATAGCCTTCCAGGTGTTCGAATAGTTCAGCTGAGCCCTACCCTGATGCGAAGACAGCGCCGAGTTCGAGGCATCCAGAATTCCTCCCAGCGGTACCGGATATTGCAGCACGCCGGTAGTCCAGTTGGGCTGCGTAAAATTGTTGATCATATTCCGGGCGTAAAACGACGACTCTTTATAGTGGTCAGTCTGGTTACCCTGCCCGCCCAGGTACTGGTAGTTCAGCACCATAGAAAGCGCTTTGGTCAGTGAGTAACTGAGGTTGGTATTGATGGTGTACTGGCGGTTCAGGTTGCGGTGAACCTCATTATTAATCTCATCATAAGGTTTGTACGTCCAGTCAAGAAACCTTCCCCGGCCGGCAGAGTCTATAAAAACCTTCCGGTAATCAAGATAAACGGGAAGCGCTTTTCCGCTATCATCTACCAGATCTGCGTAGGGATAAAGAGGATAGCCCTGCTCAATGCCAGTGGTAGCATAGCCTTTATTGTTGCCCTCTTTGGTATCCGAGGAAACGTAGTTAAGTGATACCCCCGCCTGCAGTTTACCGGTTAGCTTAAAGGTATTCTGCGAGCGCAGGCTCACCCTGCGGAAACTCTCGCCTGTGAGGTTGGTCTGGTTCTGGTCCAGGCCTCCCGAAAAATAGTACGTGATCCTGTTCTGCGCCCCGCTCACATGGATGCTGTACTGCTGGTTTGCGGCGGTATGGTAAAAATACCTGTTCAGGTCTCTGCGTACATCCTGATTTTTCCAGCTTTCAAACTGCTGCTGTACCTCTTCCTGGCCTGCCTGTCCGCTCCGCTGCCGGCCAAGCAGTTCCACCACGGGCGTTGCCGGAATTTCAAGGCTGGAAAGGGTATAGTCGTATTTCCCTTTTGAGAACAGGAACTTTTCCACCTCAATCATCTCTGCCGAAGAAAGCGACTGAACGTTGTACAGATCAGGTTTCCCTTTCAGGGTAAGGCTGCTGTTTACCTCAATGGCAGGTTTTTCACTTTTTCCCTGCCGGGTAGTGATCACAATGACCCCGTTCCCTGCCCTTGCCCCCCAGATAGAAGCTGCCGCGGCGTCTTTGAGCACAGAAATATTCTCTCAATATCGTTTGGGTTAATGCTGTTCAGGTCTCCGTCGTAGGGGAAGTTATCCAGAACAATGAGTGGCTGCGCATCGGCGGTAATGGTGCTGCGGCCCCTGATCAGGAAAGCATCGGTACCAGCTGCATCTCCATGATTGAAGAGCAGCCCCGGGGTAAGGTTTTCCATCCGGGAGAGCACATTTGGGCTTACCGCCCTGTTGAAAAGATCGTGCCCGATAAAATCAAAAGAACCGGTAGCCCGCTCTTTGGGAAGCGACTGATAGCCGGTGTTGACAATCTGCACCTCCTGAAGCTCATTGACCAACTCATGGAGTTCAATAAGCAGGTTGCCGGAGGCGGCATTTACAACAACCAGCCTGACGGCATAGCCCACAGCAGTAATGCGCAGGGTATCGATGCTGTTCACCTTTACAGTAAAGTTACCGCTTTTGTCTGTTTCAGCCAGGCCACCGGCAACCAGTGAGCGGATATTGACCCCGGAGAGCGTTGCGCCTGTGGCGTGGTTAATCACCCTACCGGTTTTCGTTTGAACCTGCCCGTAAGAAAGCGGACCGCCAAGGAAACAGAAACAGGTAAAAAACAGAACGTAGTATTTATAAGCATACATGGATTAAAGTTGTTAAGTAAAAGGATGTGTGGATAAAAGGGGCTAATGAGGGGCAATCACAAAAACCTTAAGTTTTCGTTTTACTGCCTTCAGCCTGTAGCCCTGCTGACCGAGAAAACGCCTGAGCGTATCCGGTGCCTTTAAAGGTTCCAAAGGAAACGGTACCCGGACCTGGTCTTTTCCGCCGGTTTCATCAATAAAGACAGGCAATACCGGCGACCAGGATACGGAAGCATTCAGCAAGTCAGTGAAAGCGGAAATTTTTAGCTCGCGCATCGTTTCGTCCGGAGCCTGGGCTGCAGGGGTTATACCCTGTTGAGCGGAAGGCCTTCTCTTTCTTTTACAGATAGCAAAGCAATTTACCGCCCGGCTCTCATATCTCCCATTAAGATCAAAACTGTTGTTTAGCCCGGTAACAATTTTTTGCGTAGCTTTTTCCTTTGGGATATTTAAAGGGAGAACTACCTGGTAGCAAAAGTTGCTGCTTTGGACGAGAGAAGGGCTGACCTCAATCAGGCAGTAGGGAATACCGAGGGCCGCCTGGTACATAGACAGTACCGGAAGGTTATTGAAGCTTGTTATTCGCATTGAATCTTTACGGGCATTGCTGAGGCCGGAACTTAATCCTTCAATTTCACTGGTGAGGATAGTGGTGCATAGAATGGCTGATCCGCGTTCTACGGCATAGCGGCTGATGGGTTCTGTGCGGCTGTAGGAAAGCAGGTCGCGCTTTTGATGAAGTGCAGCAGGTTTGCCAGCGAGCACTTTTTCAATATTAGCGGCGGTAGCTTCGGTATGTGCGGTAACAGCAAGCACCTTTCCATTGCTGATCCACACCTGATGGGGAACCACATGATGGGGAAAATTCTTTTTCAGCAGGGTATCCCCTGTTACCGAGGGCAAAACGAGACCGGCCTTCTTCAGCGCCTGGCAGGCTATATCAGAAGATTCATACGTTACGGCAATCACCTGAAGGCTGTCTTTAAACTTCCGCTGCAGGCTATCGAGCGTATGTAATGAGCGAATGCAGGGGGAACACCAGGAGGCCCAAAAATCGAGGATGATGAGTTTATTGCGGTAGTCGACCAGGCGGAGGGTAGCGGGCTGGCCGGTTTTGGCGTATACTGCCTGGTGGATGGTTTGATAGAATGCTTCGGGCAACGTTTCATCCAGCCGGATGGTTTTTTCGGAGGGTTTATAGAACTGTGCCTTTGTGACAAAAGGCGAAGCGAATAAGAAAAGTAAAAGTATTTGCGATAATAAAACAGTTGATTTCTGATACAATAGAGATCCTGTGCAGCCTGATTTTGGCTTCATTTTCTGTAAAATTTAATAGTTTCACACTAAATTGATTAAAGGAAAAATTCCTCTGCACGGGGCCCCGGTGCGGGAATGGAGGGTGGGTAAAATACTTGCCTATGAGGCATGTCGCCTCATTCGGGGGCAGTAATTAAATTTTTAAGACGTTGTTTTCTGTTGCTCGGGTTCTGCATTTTTTGAAAGCTTTAAACTAAGCCTTCTCATCAAAATGCGTCAAAGCTCCCGAAGGAGCCAGGCCACTTTTGATTTCACCGCACGAGGACCGCTTAGGATCGGCATGTTTATCATAGACAAACACTACTGTCATTGACAGCACCTGGAAGCTTAATCGCAAGTAAGCCTGGTACCCCATAGTGTTAACTATAGGGATATCACCAGACGCTCACTTGTCCTCTTGCTTCCTTGGAATTCCTAAGTTCGTGCGGTAGCGAGGTTCTTAGTGAACATCATTAATTTGCGTTATATGATGTTACAAATTTATTATTTCAATACTTTTTTACCGTTTCAAATTGACTTTATTAATTATTTATCCAAAAATAGCAAAGATTTTATAAAAGTCAATATATACATTGACTTTTATTTCTGAATTTATTTCCAGTTTCCGCTATGGAAACGTTATCAATTGTAGAATTCAGGAAAAAATTCGGCAAACGTATCAGACAATTGCGCAAGAAAGCGAACATGACTCAAAAAGAGCTGGCTTTGAAAATCGGATACAAGGATAAACAGATTATAAATGCTTACGAAAAAGACGGAGCGAATCCAACTGCTTTTACTTTGTTGCAACTTTCGATGGCATTAGGGGTTAGTTTGGAGGAATTGTTCGACTTCAGTGACTTGGATAACGATGATAATGACTAATTCTTCAATTCTCACAGACTTTAGAATAATTAGCGTTAGGGATGGAGCCGTAACGTTGCTATTATGAAAATTGTTTTTTTAATAACGAACACTGGTTAAGATTTAAGCCAAGATTTGAAACATATTTTAGCGAGTTAGGATAAATCATTATAATGTCTGAAAAAGCTGACAATACGTATCTAAAAAAATTCGGTAAAAAGCTAAAGGAGCTAAAAAAAGAAAGCAATTTGTCTTACCGGAAGATTGCGACCAAATGCAATCTTGATTTTAGCGATATTAAGAGATACGAAGACGGCGAAATAAACGTCACCTTAGAGTCAATTGCTGAATTAGCAAAAGGATATTCAAAGCATCCGAAAAAACTATTTGATTTCGACTGGGGAAGCGAATTTCCGCCAGATGAAGAGGAGGTTCTCAAAAAAGAATTACTTCTGAAGGAAACACAGATCAACGCTATTGAGGAACAAAACAAAAAAACGATCTCTGATCTGAAAAAAGAAATACAAGTTTTAACTAAAATGCTAAAGAACAGTGAGAAGAAAATAGAAAAGTTAAACAAAAAATTAGCAAAGTCAGTATAATCTTTGATATCCTACCAATAAAACATAAGATGCAGATCTCAATAAAGATTAGAGAGAATCCTTTTTAGAAAGCAAGCGATATAGAAAGTTTGCGCTCATCCCGGGAACTCTAGCAGACAATATTTCAGTATTGATACAGACAGACCCTTCTTCTAATTGAACAATCTCGTGGATTCACTTCGCATCCAAATTAAGAAGCGTTTTAGGATTCTTTAAAAACCAGTTCTGCACATCCACTTCGCTGTAAAAATTATCATGAATTAATTAGCTTATTATAAATATTATATATATATTTGCTATTAAAATTAGCAAAAAAAGATTTGCACGGATTTTGTAATAACACGAAGACTGTTATTTATTTCGAATAATTTCTTATGTATAAGAACTCGTTAAATACTGATATTGCAATAAATGCCTTACTTTATATATGTAATAGGATCTCTGATGAGGATGGTAGAGTTGATAAATACAAACTTCTGAAAATCCTTTATTTCGCAGAAAAAAAGCATCTATCAAAATATGGCAGGCTGATAACAGATGACGATTTTGTCGCAATGGAACACGGGCCTGTTCCATCGTACTGTTATGATGTAACTAAAACCTCCCAAAACGAGGGATACTTTAAAATCCTTAATCAGTCAACACTCATTCCCCTAAAACAAGTTGATTTAGATGAGCTTTCCGAAAGCGAAATTGAGTGTTTGGAAGAGGCTATAGAGGAAAACAAAGATCTTTCATTTAAACAGCTTAAAGCAAAGTCTCATGATGAGGCCTATAATAATACTGGCCGCAACAGATGTATTGACTTTGACTTAATTGTAAAAGCTTCTGGAGCGGGCGAAAATCTCCAGGATTATATACGCCTTTATTACTCAAATAAACTCAGTGCTAGATAATGACTCCTTTGTTAGGAGACCATTTCTCCGACGAATATAAATGGCAATTTATAAAAGATAATTTGAAAGTAGGCTCTGTAATAAAGTTTTATTGCAACATAGCTGAAAAGGAAAAACGGTTTGTTATTATAGGAGAGAAATACGACAAGAAAGTTTTTGCTTTGCTATACATTAATACAGAAATAAACCTATATTTTAATCCTACTCCTGAATTACAAGCCTTGCATTTACCCCTTCACTGCAATGAAGACAGACCATATATTGATCATGATTGCTTTGTAGCCTGCAATGCTCTGATTCCTTATTCTTATGATTATTTGGCGGGGTTAATGTTTAATAAGATTGACATCTATTTAGGTACAGTCATTCACACTGATCTAAAAAACATGATGCTTCTTGTAAAAACAGCAAAAACGATTAGGCCGAGAGAGAAGAAAGATTTTGGCTTGTTTTTATAATCTGAGATGAAAACATACCTACAATTTTGACAATTGATTAAAATATTTCTTTCTGTATTTGTCTTGCAGATGCAGGGAAATGATCTGGGTCACTTTTGGGAAAATTGGGAGGGGTTTTTATAGAATGACGGGGGATTGGTTTCGATGGGCAACCCTTTTTACCGGAAACCTTTTACATGTCGTCAAAAAATATTAATCTATCCACCACTAATAAGGCCACATCATCCTGCTTTGGTTCATTCTCTTTAAAGCCATAAATATCATTTCCACATTTCTGGCAATACTTCCCATCGGCTACAACGTTTGTTTGTCCGCACCGGCATTCCCATACATCCTTTTCCCTCTTAAGAATATCTTCTTTCGGACTACGGGGCTTAACGGCTTAAAAACCTGCTGAACTTTTTCGCTGATAAATACTTCGGTGAGGCTTGTGAAGTTTTCAAAACCATGTTTTCCACCAGGGCTTTTTCTTTGTGTCTCTGTTATACCGGCAGTAACTGCCCCCGGTTAATTCCTTCGTGTCTATATCAAAAGAAAACGGAACCCATTCATCAGAATCATACATAGGATCATATGAAATACCGGTTACTACCACTCCTTCTATTTTAAGTTCTTTTATTCCATCCCATGATATTCTTTCAGAATGCCAGAATGTTCCTGTGGGTTCTATGATAGTTAAGTGAGTGGACCCCTGGCTATAACAATCAGGTTGGAACTATCATTTAGCGCCAGTATCTCAGTTAATCCAGTCCGCCCGGTTCAAAGTTTGCAACCCGATGCGTTCCGTCATGGGTATAAAATTTTACCGGTACTCCTTCTGAGTAGTAAGGACGATTGTCTTCTGTTACTGGAATGTACATTGGACCATAAGCTGGCAATGACTTTAGTATCTCAAACCGCATGCTGGTTAATTTATCAGATAGCCTTGTTTGGCGTGTGAATCTTACTTATAGTAACAAGTCAAGCTCAATCTGAATCCTCTAAATTGGCTGCACAATACAGTAAAGATTGGGAATATATGGCGTTAGTATAATGTCACCCTACCGTTTCCAGTTTGATTTCTTTCCCTTTCGTTTATCTGCTAGCAGAAACCGACAGGCCTTGGGAACAAGTTCGGGGAGAGTAATGCAAATGAATGCCTTTCACGGTTGCCAGAAGTACTGAGTATCAACAGATCTCAGCTACTCTACTCCGTTTAGCTCTTATACCAATGACGTACGATTCTCTTTTAGATCATATTCTTTGATAAGAGCTTCTGCAGGAATGCGAAGTAGGTCGCTAAACTTTCTAATCATTGTAAGGGAAAGAGCCTGTTTATAGTTTAAAACTTTGCTAACGGTCCCCTAATCTCCATACTTCTTAGCCAGATCTGCCGATTTGTACCCAAAATCCTCCATTCTGATCTTGATCAGTTCTACAGGATCAACTTCAGGAAGATCCCATTCTATTTTTTCGTATTCAGAAATAAGGTGCACCAGGAGGAGCTTTTCTTTGTGTTCCTCAGATCCTTTTGGTGCACGCTTTATTTTTTCATACCTGGCAGTAGCTTTGTTATACTCCTGCTCAGATTCAATTAAAAACCACTGTGGTTTGATAGTCATATCTACTCTTTTTGATTAAAGGAACATCGAGATTCCTATATGGTTTCCTGACACATTACTCTGCTGCGCATCTGTCCTGTAACTTTCAGTCACAACAACACCGTATTGGTCATACATTTTCCATGCGTAATCATATGCCTGCATTGCTATTTTTGAGTCAACTATAGCAAATTTAACGCCTCCGTTACCATCAGGAACACGAATTTTAACCAAATCTTTGCCTGTTGGATCAACAAAAAGTAATGGATTATTATTTACATAAGCATAAGGTGAAATTGTAACATATCTATCTGCATGTGGATCTATAGTTGTCCACCTACCAGTTTGCGCGTCATAGTACCTTGCCCCATAGTCATACTGTCCTAACTCCTCCTGCAGCTCTTTCCCGTTATAAAGATACTTATTTGTTCCTGCATCACTTTTCCAGGCAATTTTCAATTGCCCCCGAACACCTTTTTCTTCCAGGTTTTCAGTTCCGCAAGCAAGTTTCAAGCAACCCATTTTCTAAACGAATATAGTAAAGTTCAGCGATTTTTTTCTTTTCAATTGATGGTTTTCAGTTGAAAGAAAAAAGGCTGGTATAAAGGCGGCGGGCACGGTTTGATGGATAAAGCTTTGGTTTACGGGCTGGCCTTGCGGGGATTTATCTGTCAAA
>JAATFW010000318.1 GCA_015654985.1 Sphingobacteriales bacterium
CGGCCCCGATTCCCTGTGTTCCAACTGTAATTCCTACAGAATTATGAAATGCCGATGTTCCAGGGTCACCGGTAACCTGCCAGGCGCCCTGCGCGAACAGCATCGGACTGACAAGCAGGCCAATTCCTGTTAAAAGTAATGAGAGAGATGTTTTCATATTGTTTTATTTACTATTTAGCGATTCATGAAATTGCCCGGGTCAAACTCCATTTCACTATATCCCCCCAACACACGACCTAAACATATTTCCATTTATTTCTGATTCAATTATACGTTAAAAAGCATTTTCTTCACCCTTAAAGATGTTAATCACGGTCATAAAGATGATCTTAACATCCATCATGATACTCCAGTTTTCCATATACCAGATATCATGTTCCACGCGCTTTTCCATAAGCCTGGGGTCTTCAGTCTCGCCCCGGAAACCATTTACCTGGGCCCAGCCGCTGATCCCCGGCTTCAAAAACTGTCTGACCATGTATTTATCGATGATAGCGCTGTACTGTTCCGTATGCTTCAGCATATGCGGCCTGGGGCCTATCACACTCATATTGCCCAGCATTACATTGAAGAATTGAGGAAGTTCGTCAAGACTCGTTTTCCTGAGGAACCTTCCTACCGGAGTGATCCGGTCGTCATCTTTGCTTGCCTGTTTTTTATCACTGTCGCTGTTCACCCGCATACTTCTGAACTTATAGCACCAGAACGGGTTATTATTTCTCCCGCTTCTTAACTGCTTAAAGAATACAGGCCCCGGACTCTGGAATTTGATGATCACCGCAATAACCGGAACCAGCCAGCTCAACAGGAACAGAAACACAAGCGCACTGAAAGCAAGGTCGAATGCTCTTTTCCTGAAGCGGCTCTGCATATTTTCGAGCGGTTCGTGCCTGAGGCTTATTACCGGAAATTCTCCCATATAGCTTACGGTAAACGGCGCCGCTATAGAACCGCCCAGGTCGGGAACAAATTTCAATCTTACGCATTGCTTTTCAGCTTCATCCAGCAAATACTTTGCTTCGGTCATTCTGTCGGGTGTTAATGATACATAAACATCCTTCACACCGCGGTTCGCAGCCTCAGCGATCTGTTTGGCAGCAGAAGGCACCAGTTTGCCGTTTTCACCTACAAACATAGTCTCATCATCCTGCAAAAAACCTTCAAATTTGTAGTTCTGGCTCTTTTCAAGAAAACCTGCCAGGCGAAGCGCTGTATTATTACGGCCAAGTACTGCAACAGGGCGGCTGATATTAAAATGCCTGAACAGTACAAACTCAAGTGCAGTACCGAAGAAACGGCTTAACATGAAAGCTAGCCCGGCGGTTCCATAAAATAAAAGAAGAAAAGATCTTGAAACAGGGACACTGTTCGAAAAAGCAATATAGAAGATGAATAATACAGCGTGGAAAGCAATCGACTTCCAGGTGGCCCTGTAGATGCTGACAAGCTGCTCAAGGGTCTGACTGCGGTACATTCCGAACAGGCCCGAAGAAAGAAACCAGATCAGGTTACAAACCAGCAGGTAATTCTTATACAGGTTATCAAAAGAAGTAATATTTAAGCCAAAAATGCTGTAAAAAGCGAGAAATAAAGCTGCATTGACAAGAATTACATCAGTTACAAGTAAAACAAGACGTAGCAAATACACGTAACGAGTTTGCATGAGCGTTAATCTAGAGCGTTATTAATAAAACAAAAATAATAATATTATTTGATTAATAGCATTTTATTGCTTTTTTTTTAAAAAAAATATATACTTAATGGTATCTTAACAATTGAACCTCTACCAATTATGATGCAAGTCATTATTTCCGCAACTTTTCCCCATTTTATCAACCCGGTTTTTAACCCGGGCCAGCCTTCGTCGGGAGGTGAAAGCTCCGAATGACTAAAGTAAAAGGCGTTTTTATTGCACGGGGACGCAGGCAAAGCGGTTAAAATTTAACTAAATGCAAAAAAACAATCCCTTTTTCCATAAATAACATAATTTCTCAAGGTAAGATGTTATAATATTTACCAATACACTATTTTTTTCCGTTTACTTGACAACCGGAAAACATTTCATGATCTTTAGTATCAGAATATTGAGCTCCCGTAAATATGTTTAGCCTGTTTTATAACAAGATAAAAAAATGCCCGCATTGCCATTCAACAGATTTGAGCAGGATAAAACGCCCTGCCCTTGTTAAGCTGTTAAGTTTTAATAAAGATATCCGCAAGTACCGGTGCGATAAGTGTTTTCATTCATTTTACGTTCGGATCAGGCCTGAGACAAAGCAAAGCGCTGTCCAATCTTAATTCATCGCCGGCTATCTCAGTCAAGCTTCATTAAAACAGAAAAAAAAGCATGGTACACATTCCTCAATTGCACAGCATCGGTAAGGCCCTCTTCAATTCTTAATTCCAGGAAAGGAACCTTCCCTTCTTCTTCCTTAAGCAAATACTGTACAATGCCGAATGTCAGGCCGGGAAGTTCCTGCAGGGTTTTTCTTACATCTGCATCTGAGAACAACAAAGAAACCTTAGCTTCATCATTAGTTTTAACAATAAACTTTTTATCAAATTCATCAAAACCGAGAACAACATCCTGCATTCCAAAAAACTTTCCGATCTCGTCTATAAAGCCCTCGTTATGTATAGCAAAACGAAAGTTATCGCGGCTATACAGGTAAGAGCTAAAAGTTGTAGAAGCATAGCCGCCCTCAAATCCGCCCCCCAGGTCTATATCAATGTCAAGCAGCACCCGGCGGTCGCCCTGCCGGAGCACTACATGGTACTGAAGCAGATCCGGCTCATTTAGAAGATCAGCGTTTACCTGCTGCCAGATACTTTCTTCATCAGGGCCTGAAATAACTCTTTCTTCAATCATTTTATTAAAAGATTAACGGTAAAACAATGAAGTGAGTAATAAGTTTCATTAATTTCTTTTGCGCAGAAAAAAAATAAAGCGGCTCCCTCTGCAGAAGGATCCGCTTTAAATAAAAAACGCTCTCTAAGTTTAGTTCTTAAACCTGTGCAACGCCGCTTTTAACCTGCTCGGCAGATTCAAGTTCAAACACAGCTATATCTTTCAAAAAATTACAATATAAAGTGCCAATCAGGTTAACCTGGCCCTTGTCGTTATGCCCTTCAATCAGCACCACATCTTTAAAAACATCTTTCTTTGCGATGTTTTTCTCTGACATGATCAGGGATTCATCTTTTACAGTAAAGTCGGCGGGACTGATAGAATATTGTTTCAGCACTTCAGTAAAGCTGGAACTATTCAATAATAATTCTCTTAATGGCATAAAATCTCCTTCCTGTCTGTTACAACAGCTTTTAAATGTGAATCGAAAGTTGTTAAACATTCAGCCATTATATGCTGAGCGCCACAACCCTGCTGATTTGCAATATTAGCAGGAGAATATACCCAATTTTGTCCGCTCAGATTGCGCAACAAAATTAATTTCACAATAATAATTTTTTATTACAATATTACCTAATTATTAAAGCAGATTTTTACAGCCCCAATATCCCGGCAATTATATCCTCTCAAAATGCCATTTCTTCGCCCTTAAACATATTGATCACCGTCATGAAGATGATCTTTACATCCAGCATCAGGCTCCAGTTCTCCATATACCAGATATCATGTTCCACACGGCTTTCCATCAGGCGCGGGTCTTCCGTCTCGCCGCGGAAACCATTTACCTGCGCCCATCCGCTGATGCCGGGTTTCAGGAACTGGCGTACCATATAACGGTTAATAATGGCGCTGTACTGTTCCGTATGCTTCAGCATATGCGGGCGGGGGCCGATCACACTCATATTACCGAGGAAAACGTTAAAGAACTGCGGAAGCTCATCCAGGCTCGACTTTCTCAGAAAGCGGCCAATGGGCGTAATGCGGTCATCATCCCGGCTGGCCTGCCTCCTGTCGCTGTCCTTATTCACCCTCATGCTGCGGAATTTATAGCACCAGAACGGCTCGTTGTTCCTTCCGCTGCGCTGCTGCCTGAAAAATACGGGGCCCGGGCTCTGGATCTTAATGATCAGCCCGATAACAGGCACCAGCCAGCTCATCACAAAAACAAGCACCAGCGAGCTGAACACCATGTCGAATACCCGTTTTTTAAAGCGGTTCTGAATATCGTCCAAAGGCTCTTCCCGCATGCTGATCACCGGGAACTCGCCCATATAAGTCATTTTAAAAGGAACTGCCAGCGAAGCATGCAGGTCGGGAATAAACTTCAGCCGCACACACTGCCGCTCTGCCTCTTCCAGCAGGTAAACAGCCTCCACCATTCTGTCGGGCTTCAGTGTCACATACACATCCTTAATTCCCCGTGCTGCAGCCTCAGCTAACTGCTCCGACACCGAACTTCTCAGGCTGCCTTCCTCATCTATATAGGTTGAATCTTCATGGATCAGAAAGCCGCCAAACTGAAAATTCTGGCTCTTCTCAAGAAAGCCGGCCAGCCTTCTGCCCGTTTCGCCGGTTCCCATTACAGCCACCGGCCGCCCCATACTAAAACGCTTCGACAAAATCACCTCCAGTAAGGTTCCGCTAAAGCGGCTTACCAGGAGAAACATCGCCTCAAGGCAATAGACTATCAGCAGAAAAGAACGCTGGATCTGATCATTGGCCGCAAAGATGTGATAAAAGGCAAAGAACGCCACATGAAAGATCAATGCCTTCCCGCTGGCCCTGTAAATATCTACCAGGTGCTGGGCTACATCAGAACGGTATAATCCAAACATTCCGGCAGAAACAAGCCAGAGCAGGTTCCACACCAGGAGATAATTAAGATAAGGAACGCCAAACAGAGATGCGTTCTTATAGGAAAGCAGAAAAGCAATAAAAAAAGACAGATTGATCAGTAAAATGTCTGATATGAGGAGAACATAACGCAGTAAGTACAGATATCTGCTTCTTGTGGCCATAAATGATATTACAGATTAAACCTCTATTTAGTAAGAGTAAAAATATCCACTGTTTTTACAGATCCGCTGCCATTATCGCCGCCGGCAAACACGATCTTATTACCGGCCGCCGCTCCTGAAAGCAAATCCCGGCCGCTGTTCAGCTGCATAGCTGTCCATGTATTCGATTTAATATCATATACATCAGCAACATTACTGCCGCTGCCTCCCGCAAAAACAATTTTATTGGCCAAAGCAGCCGCAGCCAGGTCTATGCGGGCAAGACTAAGGGCAGACCTCGTCCATGTTCCTGAAGAAACATTGAAAATATCGGCCGTATTGCTGCTCCCGCCGTTACTTTGCCCGCCGCCAAATATTATAAAATTACCAGCGCCCGCAGCCGCAAGGTGGTCTCTTTCTTCACTTAAATCAGAAACCGTCCAGGTACCGGTAACAACATCATAAATATCTATGGTCTTTCTTATCTCACCCTCTGTATCATAGCCCCCTCCGATCAGGATCTTGTTACCAGCCGCAGCAGCCTTTAACCTGCGCCGTGCAACACTCAGTTGCGCAACCGACCATGTGTTGGTACTCACATCATAGATATCCACTGTTTTGGATTCTCCGTCCGCCCCAGATCCGCCTGCAAAAATAATTTTATTGCCCGCAGCAGCAGCAGCAAGCCTGTACCGCGCCTCGCTCAGTTGCGCAGTGGTCCAGGATCCTGTACCAGCATCATAGATATCCACCGCTTTGGAATACTCATTAGCGCCGTATCCCCCTGCAAAAACAATTTTATTTCCTGCCGCAGCCGCAGCCAGCTCGTACCGGGCTTCGCTTAACTGCCCGGTAGTCCAGGCCCCTGTTTTTACATCGTAAATATCGGTGGCACGGGAGAAAGTCACCCCGTTATCCGGCGATCCGCCGCCAAAGATAACCTTAGTTCCTGTACCGGCTCCTGCCATACTGCTTCTTGCAGCAGAAAGCTCAGCAGTTCCGCTATAACTGATTTTGCTGAATGTTAATGGCAAAGGTGTAAAATCATCCGTACTCGTAGCCGACAGTCCTCCGCCAGCAGAAACAACTATCTTCCCCCCTTTCGCATCCGCAGGCACTTCAACCGAGATCTTCGTATCAGAAATGGTAATTGCTTTTACAGAAGCGGAACCCCCAAAACTGATGCTGATATTGTTGATGTCAGTACCAAACGCCATACCGGAGATCGTAATCGTATCGCTGATCATAGCCGTTTGGGGAGTAAAACCTGTAACCGAAAGCAGGGGTGTCTCCTGGTCATCTTTGTCTTTGCTGCATGAAAACAGCATAAAAGAGCAAAATAAAAGTGCTGCCACGCCATAGCATAGCTTAGAAAAATTATTGAGAGTCGTCATAAAATCAAATATAAATTTTAATGCCTAAACATCAAACTAAGATGTACTGTTTTACATGTAATTTTACAGAACAGCAAAAACCTAAAAATCCAGGTCCAAGTGGCGACAAGTGGTTCTTAGACCCCAAAATATTTCACTGTTAAAAAATGGCATCGCTGATGCCAATGCAGGGTAGGTTATAAGAATAAAAGACACTGATAAATATGGAAAAGTATTTCCGCTAAAGGCTATTATGGAAACAAAATAATAGTGCTGTACATTGTACTGTTTTCATAAATACAATGCAGCACTATTAAAGTAGTTTGTGGATTCGCAAAATAAGCGTTTCTCTTATCTTGC
>JAATFW010000172.1 GCA_015654985.1 Sphingobacteriales bacterium
AATCCGAGGGAAAGAAGTTACAAGACCCGGACGAACGATATCAGCCTCCCATGAGAAGGCGATTTATAGATTCAGTAACAGTTGTTCCTGAAAAAGGTCGCTCCGCAAAGCAAACTCCTCCTGTGTTTTTATAATGATAATTGGCTCACAGCCTATGCAATTAATTACCAGTAGTTGCAATACTGCTTATTATTAATCTTCCGCTGTCGTTAGTATCAGGAAGAGTTATTTGCAATAAGCCATCATATGGGATTTGCGGGATAATTTCCTTTTTATTGAAAGTTACCCGGTATTTATTCTTTGGATTTAAGCACACTAATAAGCTTCTCTTATGTGTCCGGGTTGATTTATCGAATACCAGATCGGCTTGGTAATGTGAGTTGTCTTTGATGAAAGTCTGGTTTTTTATCCATATCTCAAAACCCGTTGTTATTGTGCCGGGCTTAAAATAAGCGGCGTACCATGACAATATTGGTGCAGAAAGGCCCGAAAACTGATGCCAGCCGGCTCCGCGCCCAGTCTTTGCAAAAAAGTGTTCGAAAGTGTAATATGATTCGTTTACTTCTTTACTATAAATATCCATTGCCTTCTGCGCTATTTTAAATGCCAGATCGGTACGTCCGATATCCAGCATGGCCTTCCACATAAACCATTGATGGGGCATCCATACCGAACCGTTCCAGTATCCGTCAGTTTTATAATAGGCGGCAGACTGGTCTACTACGCCCATGCCTGATGGTGTCCACATGTGCTTTTCTGAAAACATCTTTTCAAGCAAAATTTCTTCCTGCTCCGGCGTACAAATACCCGAAAATAAAGGATAGGCTCCGTCAAGGCCCATATTATAGTCTTTCCCGCTTTCGTTTTTGTATTTGCCTGAGGCCATGCCTTTTTCGTCAAGTAACACGTAACTAAAATAGCCGCTTTCTGGATTCCATGAATATTTTTGAAGTACTTCTGTAAACTGACTTATATCGGCACGGTAACTTTTCAGATCGTTGTTTTTGCCTAATGCTTCCGCCGCCATGCTCAATATTTTAGCCACCCGGATACAATGCGCCGTGTTGGATACAGGGGCAATCCATTGTTCAGCTTTCTGATCGTGTACGGCAGCCTGGGCGGGATAATCGTCCCAGCCAGCCGAGTTATAGAAATAATCCCAGGTCTTTATCATTCCTGAAGGGGTTCTTGTAGCAGAGTTTCCGGATCTCCCCGCAAGGAATTCATAGTACTGTTTTAGCCGGGGATAGAAATAGGCGAGAAGGTCTTTCGACTGGGTTTTATTCCAAAGGTCGAAAAATGCATACATCTGTACCGGTACCGGAGATCCGTGATGGATAAAGGCGGATTGGCTGCCTGGTTCTGTGGTATAGGCATTGATGCAGTCTATTGCCAGCGACGGGTTAATTTCGTTCAGACCTATCCCGATAAAGCCTGAATCCCAGGTATAAAGGCTGTTCCACCATTTTCCGGGGGTAAAATGCCGTATGTACCCTCCCTGGGTGTATACAGGATAAACTATGTTTGACAGCAGGGTGGCCTTCAGCATCTGACGGGCGAACTGATATTTTTTCCCTTCCGGAAGAACATCTTCTGCCCCATCGCTGTTTTTTTGAGTTGAGACCGTGTTTCTAAGGGAATTGAAATCTTTTAACCGGGCTTTCACTGTCTCAAGTCCGCCATTGCACAAAATAGCATAAAGCGTCTTTTCACTTTCCGGCGCCAGTTCTACAGGCCGGATAAATATATTGGTATAGTGCCCTTTATTGTTGCCTTCGAATGTTTTGCTGACATGGTTATGCACCAGTTTCCGGAAAAATATGTCCAGTTCGTCGTTCTTCACCTCCCGTAATTCGAAAGATTTGGAATCCCAGGCAACACCATAATATTCCGGTATGTCTTTATATTTCAGGATAATATTTCCGGCGGCAAGGCCCTTTGTTCTTATGGGTTCAAAGCTTTTATTCAAAGGTATAATACCAGGGGTTTCTGTCACGCCCCCGGGAATCACAAAAAATCCGTTAAATTCCGCCTCATCCCCGCCCATTGACTCGAGAGTTAACGTCTGATCCCCTGTTTTTGCGATGGTATAGGGTATTTCCACTTGTTCAAACCGGCCGGTACCTTTTAGTACGATATCCTGGTTTGCAATTCCGCTTAGTTTAAACAGGCTTTGCCCATTTTCCTTCAGCCGGTAAACAAGGTTCAATCTCCCTGTTTCTTTATTTTGCAGGTTTATTTTATAGATAACCTTATCTCCTTTGTTCTTACCGAACCTTTTGGCTATTGCTGTCCCGTTTATGTATCCACTCCCCCGTACCTCTCCGCGTTTATATCCATCATAAACCAGGTTATCCTGAGGTCCTTTCTTTGCATATGTCAACGACTGGTAGTCGGTTGCATTATGCCAGACAACTTCTTTTGAGGCCTGAACCTGCTTATCAGGGTAATCATCGGGATAATCCATAAACGACATCAGGTTGAGCACCAGGTTTTGCGGTACGGCTGCATTATTGACGCATTTTATCTCAGCTATAACAGTTCCGGAATCTATTATATGATAAGTTACATCTGCATATACCTTATCTTTCCATTCCAGTTCGTACCGGTAGGTAAAGCGGGTCATCTCGTTATTGCTTTCCCATGGGAAGTATCCCGACTGAAAAAGGACGTTAGGTATAAGGATGCTATTACGGTAATAGCCCGGCATTACTGAAAAGTCAAACCGGAATCCTTTTTTTATATCCGGAATATGAGATATGCCTGCATATTTCTTTGAGTAAGGCCCCCAGGGAGATAATTGTATGTCATGGCTGTCATTTAACTTGCTAAAATTAAAAGGATGATTATCAGTGTCTTTTTGGGCATAGGATGGCTGAAAGAGCATGCAGGAGAGTAGGATCATTATACTTATCATCCGCTTTAGAGAAAATTGTATGAATATAATTTCCTGTCTTTTCATATTATCTATTTGGATTTATTCTAAATAAAAACTTTCTTTGCGAAAACAATAGCGGCCCATGTGAAAATTTAACACAAAAAAACCCGGTGATAAGTCGCCAAACATCCCACCGGGCTCATGTTAACAGATCTCTCAACCCATTAAACATTCATGTAAAACTATGAAATCTTTTTTATTATGCAGATTTAGAATCGTCATTAATTTCAAAATCATCCCCGCACTTTTACTGTTATTCTTCATCCAATTTGCCCGCGCACAACAAACCGGTTCCATCCGGGGTACCGTAAAGACTTCCGATGGCAAACCCGGAGAATTTGTAACTATCGGCCTTAACGGAACTAATAAAGGTACTGTAGTTAATCAAAAGGGCACCTATCGTATTGGAAACATTACACCCGGCAGCTATACCATCACCGCTAAGTTTATCGGCCTTATTGCACAAAGCCGGAATATTGAAGTAAGACCCGGAGAAACATTGACTGTGGATTTTACCCTGAACGAAAATAGCGAGCAGTTACAGGAAGTTGTAGTAAGCGGTAACAAAGCCAGATTTACCAGGGAAAGCAGCACTACTGTGGCCAAAATGCCGCTGAAAAACCTGGAAAACCCGCAGGTTTATACCTCACTGACTAAAGAACTGATCCAGGACCAGCAGATCGTTACCTATTCAGACATCCTTAAAAATGTTCCGGGTGTTAACCTGCAATTACAGACAAACACTAATTCGCCTGGCGGCACGGTTGGTGTCCGCGGTTTTTCGGGCGGCTCTTACCTGCGTAATGGCTTACCGGGCATGACAGTGGGATTTCTGGACCCGGTTAACATTGAAACGCTGGAAGCCATTAAAGGCCCTTCAGGCGCTTTGTTCGGCAGCAGCCTGACCTCATTCGGCGGATTATTCAACAGGGTAACTAAAAAACCTTTTGATGCTTTTCAGGCCACAGCGGCCTATTCTGGCGGCAGCTATGGATTAAGCCGTACCACCCTGGATGTGAACGCGCCTCTAAACGAGGATAAAACTCTTTTGTTCCGCGTCAACGGTGCTAAACACTACGAAGGCAGTTTCCAGGATGCCGGTTATCAATCTTATACGTTTATTGCACCATCGCTCACCTACAAGGTGAGTGACAAAATGACTATTTATCTGGACGGGGAATACCTGAACGGCAATTTTAACAGTTTTTACCGCTTATTTGCCGATGGCTCCAACGCCACTGGCGTGCACAGTCCTCAGGATCTGAAACTTGATTTTAAGCGCCGCTTTGTCGGCGATGATATGAAGTATCTGGTGAACACGGGGAACTTTTATGCACAGGTGGATTATGCAATGGGTGCTGGCTGGAAATCGCAATCCAATTTTTCTTATTCCGGTACCAGTAGCAGCGGACCTACCGCTTATCTGAGCATGCTGGCGGGTAATGAGCGCTTAACCCGTACGACTTCTTTAACCGATTATAGCAGGAATGCCATGACAAATATCCAGCAGAACTTTACAGGCGACATAAAGATCGGCGGACTGCGTAACCGGGTATTGATCGGCCTGGATTACCTGCATAACGAAACCAAAGCCAGCAGTTCTTCACTTATTTATGATACGCTCAATGTGGAGGACCCCGGCATCGCCTATACCAGGATGACCGCTGAAGCCGTAACTGCCCGCTTTGCAGGAGCGGCTTTTAATAAGACCAGCGTACAACAAAACACCTATAGCGCTTACGTGCAGGATGTAATAAATATTACCGGTCAGTTGGTGGCTCTGGCCAGCGTGCGGGTTGACCGGTTTCAGAACCTTGGCACTTTTAACCTGACAACCCGGGTAACCGGGGGCAAATACAGTCAAACAGCTTTCTCACCCAAATTTGGTTTAGTTTATGAGGTGATTAAAGACAAGGTATCGGTGTTTGGTAACTATATGAACGGTTTCCAGAATGTGGCACCCGTAACCCAGCCCGATGCCTCGGTCAGTACCTTTAAGCCACAGCAGGCTAATCAACTGGAAGGCGGCGTGAAACTGAATCTGATGGATGGAAAGCTGACGGGTAACATCAGCTATTATGATATTAAGGTTACCAACACCGTCCGCACCGATCCGGACAGGCCAGGCTTCAGCATCCAAAATGGGAATCAACTGAGCAAGGGTTTTGAAGCGGATATGGCCTTTAGCCCTATCCAGGGTCTGAATATGGTAGCCGGCTACTCACATAACAACAGTAAGCTCGTAAAATCGGCGGCCAATGTGGATGGCTTACGTCCTGTTAGTGCCGGCCCGGCTGATATGGTGAACGGCTGGATCAGCTATCGCATTAACCACGGCGAACTGCATGGCCTTGGCTTAGGTTTTGGCGGTAATTATGCCAGTGATAATCTCGTAATCCTGACCACGGCTTCCTCATTTGCATTGCCCGCCTATACAACCCTTAACGCTTCGGTATTTTACGATCAGCCGAAATATCGGATCGGGCTGAAATGCAATGATCTGAACAACGAAAAATACTATATCGGCTGGGGCACTACTATCCCTCAAACGCCCCGCAGCTTTATCGCTGAATTTGTGTTAAAATTTGGCGGCGTTAAATAGAACCGCATGACCTTTAAGCAGCTTACACTTGTTTTACACCGCTGGCTCGGATTTAGTTCCGGGCTGGTGGTGTTTATTGTAGGGATCACAGGCTGTACACTTGCTTTCAGGGATGAAATAGAGCATTATACCAAACCCTGTCTTTTTGTTAAGGAACAAAGCGGAAAAACCGCTTTAGCGCCCTCGGTATTGGATAGCCTGTTAAAAAAAACCTTACCGGGCGTTCCGGCAGATTCGATAAGAATGAGCGGCTTACAATATCCTGGTCCGGGCCGCTCGGTTATTGTCAATTATAACATCGGAACGAAAAGTGTTTTCCGGGCATATCTTGATCCTTATACGGGTAAAGCGATCGCTGTAAACCAGCCCATAATTGATTTTTTTAGCTGGGTGGAACACGGACATCGCTGGTTATGGTTTTCTTTCCAGATCGGCCGGCCCATTCAAAGCAGTTTTATATTGGTTTTCCTTTTACTGATGATCAGCGGGATCATTCTTTGGTGGCCTAAACGCTGGAATAAAACCGGCCGCAAAAAAAGCCTCACCGTTAGCTGGCGGTCCAAATGGAGAAGACTAAATTACGACCTGCACAATGTACTGGGTTTTTACATGACCTGGGTAGCCCTGATCATTGTTATCACGGGCTTGTGTATCAGCTCGCCCTGGTTTCAGGGCGGTGTTTACTGGCTCACTTCGGGCGGTCAGCAGGCTAAACCCTTTAAACCGGTATTTTCCGATACCACCAATGTTGCTCCCATTCCGTTTTCGGTGAAACGCCTGGACAGTTTATGGTTCAATCAAATCAGGACCGGCAATCAGGCCAGTATTACATACTTTTTCCCGGCTGCTAAAAATACAGCGCTGCTGGAAATGGTTAATACCAGTCCCGGTAATACTTACAAACGGGTGTTCCACTATTATGATCAATATACCCTGGCCGATATTTCGGCACAAAGTTCTTTTTATGGTACTTATGAGCAATCGGGGACAGCCGATAAGCTGCGGCGCATGAATATTGATATCCATATGGGGGTGATTGGCGGCCTTCCTACCAAAACCCTCGCTTTTCTGGCCAGCCTGATTGCTGCCAGTCTTCCCATCACGGGTTTTTGCATCTGGTGGAACAAACGGAATAAAACAACAAAAAAACACTCAAATCATAACACATGAAAAAGATCAAACAATTTGTGCCAATCTTATTATTTGTGCTCAGCATAAATACCGTATTTGCCCATTCGTTATGGATAGAAACCGCTGCGACTGGTAAAATCGGACAGTCTCAATCTGTGAAACTTTACTTTGGAGAATACGGCCAGGGTGAACGTGACGAATTGGGTAAATGGCGTTCTGACCTGAAAGACCTGACCCTATGGCTGACAAGCCCCGATGGAAAAAAAGAAAAATTGACGGTTACACAGGGGACAAATTATTGCGCTGCGGACTTTAAGCCGACACAGAATGGTGCTTATACCTTAACGGTAAACCATAAGCTTAAAGATTTGAGCGGCACCACTCAACTGGAATTTTTGGCAAGCAGCACGGTTAATGTCGGCGGGACCAAAGTATTTGAGCCTGCTGCGAACGGAAATGAACTGAAAGTGCTTCCGGTTAGCAGCACCAAAGTGAATGCCCGGGTGAAACTGAAAGTTTGGATGAAAGGTGAAAGCAAGGCCGGGCTGACTGTGTTGTTATTCTCACCGGCAAGCTGGGGACAAGAGTTGACAACTGATACAGACGGGATTGTTAGCTTTATTCCTCTTTGGCCGGGTAAATATGTAGCAGAAGCCACCGCGGTTAGCCCGGGGGCCGGTGAATTTAACGGCCACAGCTACACCTCGCTTTGGCAAGGCGCCACCTATAGTTTCGAGATCAGCAAATAAACAAAAAGAGCTTCTGCCGCTGCCGGGTTTCAAAGATTATGAAGACGCCATACAGTATAATGGAGGATCCAGCTCCTGTCCTCTTTCCGGTCATTAAGTTTCTTTATTTTTATAATAGAACCCTGTTCAGAAAATGATTTTAACGGCGAGAGTGTCTTAACAATTAATTCATTTTTTCTTAATCTGTGATAGCACTAAATGATCGTATTTTTGTACCCGTAACAAATACCATAGGCTGATGTGTTTATAGATCATCATCATTAGGTTATGGAACTTATTTTGTAATAAAATATTTAAATTTACATAGTTATCTATATAAAGACGGTGTCTTTGGTATTATTTGCCGTATTGCATAAATATCCGGCCGTATTTTAGGGAAATTATGTTTTTTGTCTGCAAGCTTGTTAAATATGCACATGATAAGAGGTTTTTGGGGTAATTCGGGTGAGGGCAAAACGTCAGAAAGCGAATTGAACCTGAAATCATTATTTGAAGAGCATTACGATCGTTTGGTATATTTTTCATATCAACTGATAAAAAATAAAGAACAGGCAGAGGATATTGCCCAGGAAGCTTTCATAAAATATTGGAATTACAGGGAGAATATAGCCTGCGACAAATGTGCAATAAAGAACTACCTGTACAGCACAGTAAAGAATCTTAGCTTTAATGCACTGAGACATAATAAAATAGTAGACAGTTATATCAGTACGCAGCAATCGGAAGAGCCTGCAGATCTTCCGGTTATTGATGCGATGATCACAGCGGAGGTTATTGCAGAAATTCATCTGGCCATACAATCACTACCCGAAAACTACCGTATCATCTCATTGAAAGGTTTTCTGGAGGGAAAGAAAAATCAGGAAATTGCAGACGAACTGGGAATGTCTGTAAATACCGTAAAAAAACAAAAACAAAAGGCACTGCAGTTGCTTCGCCTGAAGCTAACCTCAGACCTTTTTGCCATACTTTTGTGGATTATATTGTAGTTTATTGCAGCCATTAAGGACAATAACTCTTAATCGACAAAAAATTATCTTATTTTTTTCAAAAATGTTATCCACTTTTAAAAGACAGGTGTCTTTATGCTGAAAACAGGTACGATGGAGAAGTTTAATCAGCATTATGAAATAAGTACTTTGGTCTTAAAACACCTCAGGAGCGAATTAAATACTGCAGAACATGAAAAACTTGAAAAATGGCTGCTGGAAAGCGACCATAACAGGAAATTATTTGAAAAAATAACCAATCAGGATTTTATAAACCCTGAACTTATTCTGTTGTCGGAAAATGACAGCAATGCTGCCTGGAAGAAAATAGAAAAAGCAACCAAACAGGATAGTAACATCATCTCTGTAAGACGAAATTACAGAAAGATAGTGAGGTATGCTGCTGTTATAGCCCTCCTGATCGTTTCTGCTGCATTGCTTTATCAGATAAAAACTGCCCATTATGGGAAGTATAACGGCCTGACAGAAAACGATATACCCCCCGGCGGAAATAAAGCCACCCTAACACTGGCCAACGGAACGAAGATTGCTCTGGATGATGTAAATAACGGGGAACTTGCGCGGCAGCAAAACGTCGCTATAACAAAAACTGCCGGCGGGCAGATCGTTTATCATGCAGATCTGTCAGAAGCAAACTCATCAGGAAAAGAAATTTTTAATACCATATCAACTCCAAGAGGAGGGCAGTACCAGCTCATCCTTCCCGACGGTACAAAAGTTTGGCTGAATTCGATGTCGTCTTTAAAATTCCCGGCAGCCTTTACAGGTAAAGAGAGAAGGGTGGAGCTCAGCGGAGAAGGCTATTTTGAAGTAAGCAAAAATAAAGAGATGCCATTTACAGTAAAAGCATCGGAAGTAGATGTGAGGGTGCTGGGTACCCAATTTAATATTTCTGCCTATGAAGATGAAAAACTGATAAAAACAACGTTGATAGAAGGTTCTGTAAAAATAGCCAGAGGCAATCATACTAAAATGCTCGTACCCGGCATGCAGGCCATTTGCGATGGAACAGATAATATAAAAATTACGGATGCGGATGCCGGGGAAGCTGTTGCATGGAAAAATGGCTATTTCTTATTCAGAAATGAACCTATAGAAGACCTGATGTTAACCATAAGCAGATGGTACGATGTAGACGTAAAATATGAAGGGAGTATGGAAGGCAAAGTGTTTGGTGGTAAATTTTCTAAAAAAGGCAGTCTATCAGAGCTGTTAAAGAGCCTGGAACTGACCGGTACTGTAAAATTTAAAGCAGAAGGAAGGAGGATAACGGCTATGCCTTAGCTTTTAATCTATTGCACAGATGAGTTAAAAAAATCGGGAGACTGGAACTCCCCCGATCATAGCTTTTGGCTTGTCTGTAACTAACTGACGATTTAAGGGAATCAGATTAATTAAAACAAACTATTTCCAAATGTATAAAAAAAATACCTCTTTATGTAAAATCCGTTTTTGCATACCTGTTAAACTATTACTGATATTGAAACTGAGTTTTATATTATTGCTCACAGTGTTTTTGCAGATGGCTGCTGCAGCCGGTTATGCACAAAAAATCACGATCGTTAAGCAGAATGTTACGTTACAAAACGTCCTGAGGGAACTGGAGTCCCGAACAGAATACAATTTTATTTACAACGCTAAAATGCTGGAAGGAGCCAATCCTGTTTCCTTAAGCCTTAAGAATGCCCTGGTGACAGAAATATTAGACAAATGCTTTGAAAATCAGCCTTTCAGCTACAAACTCAATGGCAATACCATTGTCATTACGGTTAAAACGCAAGAACAGGCGGGAAAAAAAAGTATCCTCATAAAAGGCACCGTAACAGATAAGGAAGGCGTTCCTTTACCAGGCGTGACTGTTATGGTAAAAAACAGCAATATCCTTACTATCACCAATGCTAAAGGGGAGTATACTATAAATGTGCCAGACAGTAAGGCCATTCTGGTATTCAGGTCGTTAGGCTTCCAGAATTCGGAGGTGACTGCAGGAGACAAAACCACGATAGATATTGTCTTAAAGGAGGATATAAAAGCCCTTAACGAAGTGGTGGTTACCGCCCTGGGAATCAAAAGAGATGAAAAGGCCCTGGGCTATGCAATTACCAAAATAGACAGCACGCAAATAACCGATGCTATTTCAGGCAACTGGGTGGATGCTTTATCGGGAAAAGTACCCGGATTAAACATGGTAAGGTCTAACGGAGGCCCCACGGGATCGAACAAAATCATTCTTCGGGGAGAGAACAATTTTACCGGAGAAAACGAAGCGCTGATTGTTGTAGACGGTGTGGTAATCAATAACAGCAGCGGACGGCGAACAGCTACGGGGGGCGAAGCTGCAGGACCTTCAGACGGGGTGCAGCCAACAGATTTTGGCAGCGGAGTTAATGATTTAAACCCGCAGGATATTGAAAGCGTTACCATATTAAGAGGCCCGGGAGCATCAGCTCTTTATGGCCAGCGCGGGGCAAACGGCGCTATTATTATCACGACAAAATCAGGGAAAGCGAAAAGTAAAGCGCTTGGTATTTCATTTTCCTCAAATACTTCCATCGAAAGTGCTAATCGCTGGCCGTCATTGCAATATGAATACGGGCAGGGTTTAAATGGTGCTGCCACTTATTCTTATGGTACAAATAGCGGGACCAGCTTGTCGTGGGGGCCTGCGTTTAACGGGCAATCATTTATTCAGTATGATCCTGTTACCCAGGCGGCAGCGGCAGAGCCTACTCCATGGGTTGCTTATCCCGGTCAGATCAAAGAGTTTTTTGAAACGGGAAAAACTTTTACCAACTCTCTGAGCCTGAACGGAAGCTTAAAAAATACCACCTACCGTTTTTCGGCGACACATGCGGATAATACCTGGATCATTCCTAACACAGGATATAAACGTACCAATGTTTCTTTATCTGCCAATACGAAAATTACGTCTAAGCTTACAGCTTCGGTGAAAGCCAACTATACGAATAAGTATAGCGATAACCTGCCGGGGATGGGGTACGGAAACCAGTCGGTAATGTACTGGTATGTTTTCTGGGTGCCCAATGCCGACATAAACTGGCTCAGGAATTATTGGGTAAACGGCAAAGAATATCAGGAACTGAAAGATATTTATACCACCTCCCCTGAAAACCCTTATGCTATTTCTTATGAGTTCATCAACGGGTCTGACCGGAACGGACTTACCGGAAACATGCAGCTTAATTACAGCTTTACCAAAGAACTGAGCCTGCAACTGAGAGCTACGCTCGACCGTTCGCACGACGAGAGGAATCAAAAACGCCCCTGGACAGCAGCCCGTTTACCAACAGGATCTTATCGTACCCAGGATATAGAGGCAGAGGAAGTTACCGGAGATTTCCTGTTTAAATACGACAAGCAACTGAGTAAAGATTTCAGGCTTACGGCAACAGCAGGCGGAAGCATGTTAAGGAACCATTACTATAAAAAGGAGATCAGGGCCGATGGGTTGACAGAACCCAATGTTTACAGCTTTGAGAATGCTGCTTACGGCCTGGTTTCTATCCCCGATACCAGCCGTTTTCACATCAATAGTTTTTACGGATTGGTTTCTTCAAGCTATAAAGATTACCTCTATCTGGATCTGACCGCCAGGCAGGATTGGAGCAGTACACTGGCAAATCCATACCGTACGAACAATGTAGGTTTCTTTTACCCTTCGGCAAGTTTAAGCTTTATCGCTTCAGAATATTTTAAAATGCCGGAAGCTTTTACCTTTGCCAAGCTCAGGCTGTCGGCTTCGCAGACAGGCAGCAGTGGTACAGTAGCATATCGTACCGCTTACTTATACGGACTGGCAAATAACGGCACTTATCCTGATGGCTCGCTGCAAAACCCGGCAACACTTCCAAATCCGAATCTTAAGCCTCTGAAAACAATAACTTACGAGCTCGGCACGGATATCAGGATGTTTAAAAACCGCCTGGGTGTCGACTTTTCGGTATATAAGGGCAATACTCAAAATCAGATCTTAGACAGGATTGTCGACCGGTCATCGGGATACTCCCGGCAAATTATTAACGCCGGCCAGATCGATAATTCGGGCCTCGAAGTGGCTCTTAACGGGATTCCCGTTCAAACCAAAAATTTCAAATGGAAAACGTTCGCTACCTTTTCTGCTAATAAGAACAAGATCATTTCGATGGCAAATAACGATACCACCATCATCTTACGTTCGAGCGTAGTGGGTGGCGCACAGATCGTTGCCAAGGTTGGAGGCAGCCTGGGAGATATGTATGGTATAGGTTTCGAGCGCTCGCCCGACGGGCAGGTAGTATTTGATGCCTCTTCAGGTTTAGCTAAGCTGACCACTACACCTGTTTACCTGGGAAACACCATTCCAAAATACAGGGGAAGTATCGGCAGTGAATTTACCTTTAAGCAATTCAGAATGAATGTTTTGTTTGATGCCCAGATGGGGGCGGTAGCCCACTCTTATACCCACGGACGCCTGGCAGATTTCGGAAAGCTGACCGCTACCCTGCCGGGTAGATACAGCGGTATTATCGGAAAGGGGGTAGTACAAAATCCGGATGGTTCTTTTAGCCCCAATACTACAATCACTAAAGACATCACCTCGTTCTATAATTACACAATGGGTACTGCCAACGGAGAGGGAGCAACCTATAAAACCGACTTTATAAAATTCCGTGAGGCCAGGTTAGACTATAAACTCCCTCAGTCTGTGCTCAAACCATTGAGGTTATCCGGTGCGAGCATTGGTGTTTATGGACGTAATCTGTTTATCTGGTCTGCCTGGCCCATGTTCGATCCTGAATTTGGCACACTGAGTGGTACAGATATCGTGCAGGGCTTTGAAGTTGGCCAGTTCCCTTCCACCCGAACTTTTGGTTTTAATCTGGTTGTAGGTATTAATTAAAAAAACATGAAAAGGATTTTGACTATTGTGCCGGCACTGATAATTCTCCTGAGTTTTACAGCCTGCCAAAAGGATTTCGATGAGATAAATACAGATCCCATTAACATAATCAGCTCTCCGCCCGAAAAATTGCTGGCGCCCGCACTGGTAAATGTGCTGACAGCCAATATGGTCCGTAACCGTAATTTTAATAATGAGCTGATGCAGGTTACTGTAACGCAAAGCGAAGACGAAAGCGCCGTTTTCAGGTATGATTTCCGCCCAACCTATGCTGATTACACCTGGAATGCCTGGTATTCCGAACTTACCAACATCAGAGATATTTATGAAATTGCTTCCACTGAAGAATATCAGAACGATTCATACAAAGGGATCTCTCTGGTATGTGAAGCATGGGTGTTTTCTCTTTTAACGGATACCTATGGCGATGTTCCTTTTACAGAGGCCAATAAAGGTAAGATTGGAATATTAGAGCCTGCTTTTGATGCTCAGAAGGATATTTATCTGAGCTTGTTCGACAAACTGGAAGAAGCCAACGCCTTACTGGCCGGCAGCACTGCTGCTGTCGTTGAATCCAGCGACCCTGTGTATCATGGTAATATCAGTTTATGGCGCAAATTTTGCAACAGCCTGTATCTCAGGCTTCTTTTACGCGTGTCGGGAAAAGAGGAAGTTTCTGCGGGGGCAATTGCTAAAATAAAGGAAATAGCAGAAGACAATCCTTCGAAATACCCCGTATTTGCCTCCAATGCCGAGTCTGCGATTCTGAAATGGACAGGCGACGTGGTAACTACCAATCCCTTCACCAGCCCGTATGTTACGGCTTTGCGTGAAGCTGATTTTACCATTCCCTCGTTATGTAACTTCTTCATCCTCAAACTGAGCAACTGGAATGACCCGCGTATAGATGTCAGTGAGCGCTATGGCGTTGGTTCACGCAACCGGCTGGGGATAGCCCCGGGGCCCTCAGGCTTTGCCGGTGTTGAGAGCGGTTATGAACATGGTGCCAGGGAACCGAAACAGGCTTATTTTTATTCATTCGGAGTTTCTGACTTTTCATTACAGAAAAATCCGCTGACGGGGATTATGATTACCTATGCAGAAGTTCAGTTTATACTGGCTGAAGCGGCTGCAAAGGGCTGGATTGGTGGTTCTGCAGCGGATCATTACTACCGGGGGATCGCAAATGGCATAAACTATTGGGTACCTGGCTTTACCACTGATATTTCGGCCCCGGAGTTCACAAATTACATTTCATTGGCTGGTATTGGCTGGGATGATACGATCCCTCTGGACGCTGCTGCGGGCGACAGTAAGATGGAACGCATTCAGCTGCAAAAATATTTCAGCCTGTTTCTTACCGATTTTCAGCAATGGTTTGAGTACCGCCGCACAGGCCATCCGATATTGCCTAAAGGAGACGGATTGAGAAATGGAGGAAATATGCCTGCAAGGCTCAACTATCCGGTATATGTACGGTCTGCCAATCCTTCCAATTACAGCAAAGCGGTAACGGCTATGGGAGGCGACGATATCAACACACTGGTTTGGTGGCAAAAGCCTTAATTAACTGAATATGCTGCTTTAAATAATTAACAGATATGAAAATATTAAATATCATATTGCTCTTTACTGTTACGCTCATCCTGGCGGGATGCGACAAAACAGGAAATTTCCCCGGAGCAGAGGTTAACCCGCATATTGCCATTTACGATTTGAGGAGTTTCTATAAGGGGACTGATTACCCTTTAACACAGAAATCGATGCATGGCGCTATTGGAATTACCGGGGTGGTAGTTTCTGATCACAGAGGTAAAAATCTCCCTTCAGGTTTATTGATGGTACAGGACAAATTGAGGTTAAATGAGCTTCGTGGAATTGCAATTAATATTGGCTCTGATGCAGAGCAATATATTCCGGGAGACTCGGTAACGGTAAACCTGGCAGGAGGTGTAATGAAACGTGTTGACGGATTATTACAGGTAACAGGCCTGGATGGCTCTGCAGTGACCAGGGTAGCTTCCGGAAAGCCAATCCCGGTTAACCGTGTGCCAAGCAGTTACATTCTGGCCGATCCGGATAAATATGAAAGCACGGAAGTAGTGATTGTAAAGGGGGGATTTGATCCTATTCCCGCACCAACCGATACTTATAGCGGCGATAAACTGGTGAATGACGGATTTGATAATTTTACTTTACACACCGAAGCCGCGGCTACTTTTGCCGGCAATCCTTTGCCGGGCATGGCTAACTTCTTTGGTGTGGTATATTACAGTAAAGACAATAGCGGAAAATATGTTCCGCATTTGCGTATCCGCAGGCCGGAAGATATAACGGTATTAAGTTCTACGGTAACACGGGCTGCAATTGTAGTCTCAGGTTTTGTAACAGATGTGGAAGGTACCGATCTCGACGGCGAGTACATCCAGCTATTGGCTACAAGGGATATCGATTTTTCGGCAACACCCTATTCTTTAGTAACCTGCAATCAAACTTCGTCTTTTACACCTACAGGAGCCCCTGTTAATGGCTGGGCTACGGGAGGCAGAAGGACTTATAAATTCAGCTTAACAAGCGGGACAGCAGCGAAAGGAACTTATTTTTATGTCGGTAATACGTCAAAACTGATCAACGGACAGGGCTCTAACAGCATGGCCAGCGGCAACTGGATAGTTTCCATAAACTATGGCAGTCTTGAGGATGGAGCTGGAGGCTTGGGCAATACAAACCTTTTGATCAACAGCGGGACTTATGCCTGTGGTATTGCTGTATTTGAAGGCACCACTGTTACAGCAGCTTCAGTACCCATAGATGTGGTGTTTATAGGGAATAACGGAAGCGTATTAGGAACAGGAAGTTCGCCTGCAGGCTACCGCATTACCAATACCGACTGGTATGACATTATTAACCCTGTAACGCTGGAAGAGCAACATTTTTACAAACAGGGTTCCAATACTATTTGCCTTAGTTACGGAGTCCCTGCAGATGCAGGCTGGTTCTATAAGCTGGGCGGTGAATATAATATCCGCTTAGGGCGTTGGACAAAGGCCCGGGCTCAGCGACTGGTAGATCTGTCTAAAACATCCACCCTTGATGAGCTCGAAAAAGAATTTCCCATGGGAGACGGCACTACAGAAGGTTTATTTCCAACTAAGGCCGTTGAATAAGGAAGAGTTTAATAACGGCAGAACAGGTTAAAATGAAGAATTTTAAAAACCCAGGTTTAATGCTGCTCATTCTTTTTCAGGGATGTCTGATGCAGGGATGCCTGATAAAGAAAGATGCAGCTTCTCACAAAAAGGAACTGGTTCCCGGCAATGCCCGGGAACATACGTTCCGTTTACTGACGTATAATGTGTTAACAGGATTCCAGAAAGATGCACAGCAGGCTGAGCGTTTCATAGATTGGGTTAAACACGAGAATGCAGATGTTATCGGGTTTGAGGAACTGAGTACGTTTACACAAGATTCGCTGGAAAGATTTGCCAGGCGTTACGGGCATAACTACGCGCTGCTGCTCAAAGGAAATGGCTCGCCAATTGGGATCACATCCCGGTATCCCTTAACAGGTGTAAAAACAATAACGGAATCTATGCACCATGGATGCATTTATGCAGAAACGGGTGGTTTTTCCCTGTTTGTTACACACCTGTCGCCATTTAGTTATGAAAAGTGCATAGAGGAGATAAATGGCATTCTGGTAAAGGCAGCCGGTCTTCCAAAGAACAGGAAGATCATGATCCTTGGAGATCTGAATTCCTTTTCGCCGGCAGACAGCCTGCATTATAACCACCATCGGTTTGGCGTGATACAAAGCTTGCTTGACAATGGTTTCTCGGATACCTTTATGCAGATCAACCACTCATTCGAAAGCAGTTTTCCTACTTTAAAATATATTCAGAAAACAAAGGCCCCAACCAGGATAGATTATATATTTGCCAATAAGGCGGCGTTGCAGCGGGTAGCCGCTGCCAGGTTTATCAAAGACAGTGTAACAAATAAACTGTCTGACCATTATCCGTTAATGATAGAATTAAATCAGTAGAGCCATTTATGAAAAGAAAGATATTTTTCGCGGCCTTGCTTTTATGGCAGCTATGCCTTGCCGGCGAAAGTTCCGGGCAAAGCAAATTGACAAAAGAAAGTGCGGGGCAGGTTCTGCGCATTCTCACTTACAATATTCACCATGCCAACCCGCCATCTAAACCAGATTCTATAGATCTGGATGCAATTGCCCGCGTCATTACAGATTCTAAGGCAGATGTGGTGGCACTTCAGGAAGTAGACGCAGGCACCAAACGAAGCGGGGAGGGAAATCAGGCGAAAATACTTGCCGGAAAAACCGGGCTTCATTATCAGTTTTTTAAAGCTATTGATTACGACGGAGGGGATTATGGTATCGCCATCCTCAGCCGTTATAAACTTAAACATACTGGAATAGTCAGGCTGCCTCAGCAAGTTGTTGCCGAAAAACGTGTGCTGGGCTATGCTACCATAAAGGCAGGCAAACAAAAGATCATTTTCGCCAATACGCATCTGGATGCTACCAAAGCACCTGATAACCGTATTGTTCAGATGCAGCGTATCCTGCAGGTATTTGAAAAAGCAGCTCTGCCTGTAATTCTCTGCGGCGATCTAAACAGTGTGCCGGGTTCTGAGGCTATTAACCTGCTGGATTCGCAGTTTAAACGCACCTGTACAGAAAATTGTGCCCATACCGTTCCCCAGACAGAACCAAGGCGTACGATAGACTTTATTGCCGGTAAAAATCTGCCATGGGCGCTGCAGGAACACAGGGTTATTGAGGAAATTTATGCTTCGGACCACCGGCCGGTATCCGCAATCTTTAATATACCCTTAAAATAAACGCATGCACATGTTCATTAGAAATATAACGTTGAGTTTAATAGCCCTTGCAGGGGTGTTATCACCTATATATGCACAGCAGGACCGCGACGCGGCTAACGCTTTCCTGGGGCGTATCGTTAAAGATCAGGCTATTCATTTTGAAGTTAATTACATTCCCGCTGCGGCCGATGGGAACGATGTGTTTGAGCTGGAAAGCCGTAATGGAAAGATTGTATTGAGCGGTAACAGCAACATATCTGTTGCCAGTGCTCTTAACTATTATTTGCGCCATTATGCAGGTTGCCTGCTGTCGTGGAATGGCACAAATCTTAACCTCCCGGCTCAATTGCCTGCTGTTCCGCAGAAGATCAGTAAAACATCCCCTTATAAATACAGGTATTATTTAAACTACTGTACTTTCAATTACTCTATGAGCTGGTGGGACTGGGACCGCTGGCAATGGGAAATTGACTTTATGGCGCTCAACGGGATCAATATGCCGTTGGCTATCACCGGACAAAACGCTGTTTGGAGCCGGGTATATAAAAGTTTAGGTTTTACTGATAAAGATCTGGAAACGTTTTTCCCGGGCCCGGCTTATTTCAACTGGTTTTATATGGGAAACATAGACGGCTGGGGAGGTCCGCTTCCGCAAAGCCAGATGCTTGCCCATGAAGCTCTTCAGAAAAAGATCCTCGGGCGGGAACGCTCTTTTGGGATGACCCCCATATTACCGGCCTTTACCGGCCACGTTCCTCCGGCATTTAAAGACAAATACCCGGATGCAAAACTGAAAAAAACCAACTGGACAACATTCTCCCCGGTTTACATTCTGGATCCGGATGACGAAATGTTTACCGTTATCGGTAAGAAGTTCATGCAGGAGCAGGTAAAGACATTTGGAACCGATCATCTTTATACTGCCGATACTTTTAATGAGAATACTCCCCCCACCCCTGATTCTTTATATCTCAACAATATCAGCCGGAAAGTCTATGAGTCTATGGCCATGGCCGATCCGAAAGCGGTTTGGATTATGCAGGGATGGTTATTTTATCATGGCGAAAAATTCTGGAAACCTGCGCAGATCAAAGCCCTGTTAAATGCTATTCCTAACGATAAAATGATTGTTCTTGACCTTTGGAGCGAAAACCATCCGGTTTGGCAGCGTACAGATGCTTATTATGGTAAACCGTGGATCTGGAACATGCTGCATAATTTCGGCGGCAATATCAGCCTTTACGGACGTATGGATGAAGTGGCTTCCGGGCCTTATAACGCTAAACACGCTGCCAATTCGGGGAATCTGTCGGGCATTGGCCTTACGCCCGAAGCGATAGAGCAAAACCCGGTTATATACCAGCTGATGCTGGATAATATCTGGACGGACAAACCTATTGATGTAGCTGCCTGGCTAAAGGATTATGCCAAACAACGTTATGGGGCTAAGAATGAACAGGCGGAGCAAGCCTGGGAAATTTTATACCGCACGGTATATACCGGAGGCATACTTTCCGGCGGGCCGGAATCTATCATCTCCGGCAGGCCGACCCTGGCTGCAAGCACCCGTGGAACCCGCCCTGTAAAGGGTTATAATCCCAAAGATCTCATTCCTGCATGGAAAGCATTGATAAAAGCTTCTGAACGATTAAATACGGAGGGTTTCAGGTATGATGTGGTGGATGTTACCAGACAGGTACTGGTGAATTATGCCGATACCCTGCAGCGCCAGTTTGCCACGGTTTACCAGCAAAAGGACGGTAAAAAGTTTAATCGGTTAACGAATGCTTTTCTGAGTGTTATGGATGATGTTGACCGTCTGCTGGCCACACGCGAAGATTTTCTGCTTGGCAAGTGGCTTCATGACGCCCGCAGGATGGGTGTCACCCCATCGGAAAAGGATCTTTATGAAAAGAATGCCCGGAACCTGATAACGCTTTGGGGGGACAGGAACAGTACGCTTAATGAATATTCCTGCCGCCAATGGTCGGGCCTCATTTCGTCATTTTATAAACCCCGGTGGGTGAAATTTTTTGCGTATGCCAGCCAGCAGCTTAAAGCCGGCAGGCCCCTGGATCAGAAAGCTTTTGAAAGCAGCATCAAAGACTGGGAATGGAACTGGGTAAACAGCCATGGTACTTTTCCTGCACAGCCTTCGGGAGATGAACTGACCATGAGCCGGAGCCTGTATCAAAAATACAATAAGCAGTTACTTGCAGTTTATCAAAATCCGGCAAAATAATGCGTGCATATTAGTTATGAAATTCTTTGTTATCTTTCTTTTTTTGACGGCAGGGCTCACCAAAGCATCCGTCGCTCAAACAAAGATAAAATATATCAACGCTTCTGCACTGCATATAATCGGGAAACTGCAGGAAAAGGCCCCCGCATTCCAGCGTCTGGATACTGCGTCTTATCCCGGCTTGCCGCCTGCCGTAAAACGATTGCTGACCCAGTCTGCTGGAATGGCTGTTGTTTTTACATCAAACAGCCCGGCTATCTGGGCAAAATGGTGCGTGTCAAAGGCAAAGACCTATGATAACATGACTTCTATTGCCAACAAAGGACTTGACCTGTATGTCAGAAAAAATGGTCAATGGCAATTTGCAGGCGTGGGCCGCCCTTCAGAGCAGTGTTCTCAGTATCAGATCGTAAAGAATATGGAAAGTGGCGGGAAGGAGTTCCTCCTGTATCTTCCGTTATACGATGAACTGTTTAATCTGGAAATTGGGATTGAAGAAGGGTCGGAAATCATGCCAGCCCCGAACCCGTTCAGGAAAACGATTCTTATTTATGGATCCAGTATCGTACAGGGCGCATCTGCCAGTCGTCCCGGCATGGCGTATCCTGCACGTCTTTCCCGTTTGACAGGGCTCCATTTTATTAACTTTGGATTATCGGGAAGTGCCAAAATGGAAAGACCCGTAGCCGGCCTTGTGGCAGAAATAGATGCAGATGCTTACATTCTCGACTGCGTACCTAATTCCTCCCCTGACGAAATCACACAAAGAACCTCTTATTTGGTGAACAGCATAAAAACAAGGCACCCAAAAGCTCCGGTTATCATCATTCAAAGTATTGTCAGGGAAACGAGCTTCGTTGATCTGCAATGGGAAAAACGGATAAAGCTTCAAAATGAAAGCATGAAGAAGCAATATGACTCACTCTGTCAAAAGGGAGTGAAGGGCCTTTATATGATCAGTGCTGACGGCCTCCTTGGGAATGATCATGAAGGCACCACAGACGGCACACACCCAAACGACCTCGGATTTGACCGTATGCTGCAAAAGCTACTCCCGGAAATTAGCGCAATTCTTAAGAAACATGATGTCTTATAATGGGTAAAAAAGCCATGTTAGAATTAAAAATTTTATGTAAGTTGCACATTCAATTTAAAACCGATGTATAGACTTTTATTTTCCCTTTGTCTTGCAACATGGAGCATAACAGCATATTCCCAAAACAGGTTATTTCTGACTGAGGCCAAATTTCAAACCGGCGACAATGCCTCCTGGAGCAGCCCTAAATTTAACGATTCCGGGTGGAAAACCATTAAGTCAACAACGTTTTACGAACATCAGGGGATCAACTACAATGGGTACTCGTGGTACCGTTTTCATATTATTATACCTTCGGCATTGAAAAAAGCATCGCATCTTAAAGATTCGCTGGTTATTTACCTGGCCTATATTGACGATTGCGATGAAACCTTTTTTAATGGCGTACGTGTTGCCAAAACCGGTGTTATGCCTGAAAATGGTGCAACCTATCAAACTGCGTATAACAGCGAACGCATATACCATTTGCCTCTCAGCAAGCTTAACATCAACTGGGATCAGGATAACGTGGTGGCAGTAAAGGTGTATGATGGCGATGGCGAAGGGGGTATCGGCAATGGTAAACCATACATTGCCATGCTCGATCTTATTGACCTGATTAGTATTAACAAAAGTAAAAGCTTTACTTTCACTGCCGAAACGGCAACAAAGAACATCAGTGTAGTGAACAAAAACAAAGTTGCCGTCAGCGGCACTCTGGATATAATGTTAACAGATGCCCGTACAGGCAAGTCTGCTACTGCCAGCAAATATTTCATCAGTTTTCCTCCCAGGGGTATCAAAACAATTACCGTCAGGGGCGCCAACAGAGAAGGTCTTTCGCTTACATATGTATTTACAGAAAAGCTTACCGGAAAGAAAATCACCGAAAGCGACCCCATGCCCTATATCCTGACACCTGAAGCTCCTCCGACGCCCAGAATAAACGGCGCGCAGGTAAGTGGAGTAAGGCCAGGTTCTCCTTTTCTTTACAAGATAGCTGCTACGGGTAAGAAACCGCTTCAATATAGCGCTGCTCAGCTTCCTGAAGGCTTAAAAATCGATAAGGCTACAGGCATCATTAGTGGTACTATTACCAAAGCGGGCGATTATCCGGTAAGGCTTACAGTTATTAATGCGCTTGGTAAAGCCGAACGTCTGCTCACCATAAAGGCGGGCGACTTGCTGGCACTTACACCGGCCATGGGCTGGAACAGTTGGAATTGCTGGGGCCTTTCAGTCACTTCCGGCAAGGTGAAAAGTTCAGCACAAGCCCTGATTGATAAGGGACTTATTGATCACGGATGGTCGTACATCAATATCGACGATGGATGGGAATCAGAAAGACGCAACGCCGACGGCACAATTGGCACGAACGAAAAATTTCCCGACATGAAATCGCTGGGCGACTGGCTGCACAATCACGGACTTAAATTTGGAATCTACTCTTCTCCGGGTTCCCTTACCTGCGGCGGGTTCCTCGGATCGCTGGATCATGAATTGCAGGATGCCGAAACTTATAATTCCTGGGGCGTTGACTATTTAAAGTACGACTGGTGTTCATATGGCAAGGTTGCTGGCAGTGATACCTCCCGCGAAGCGTATGTGAAACCTTACCGCGAAATGCAAAAGGCGCTGCGTGCTCAACCCCGTGATATTTATTACAGTCTTTGCCAGTATGGTATGGGCGATGTTTGGAAATGGGGGCCGGAAGTGGATGCCAATAGCTGGCGCACCACCGGGGATATTACTGATACCTGGTCCAGTTTGTATACAATTGGCTTCAGGCAGTATAAGCTTTCGGGCTTTGCCAAACCAGGTCGCTGGAACGACCCGGATATGCTGATAGTAGGCCGGGTAGGCTGGAGCGGCAACCTCCGCAGCACCCGCCTTACTCCCGACGAGCAATATACTCACATCACTTTGTGGAGCCTCCTCTCGTCGCCCTTACTGATTGGCTGCGACATCAGCCAGATGGACGACTTTACCCTGAGCCTTCTTACCAACGATGAGGTGATAGCTGTGAACCAGGATGTGTTAGGCAAACAGGCCCAGCGTGTTTTTGCTAACGACGATTACCAGGTTTATGTAAAAGATCTTGCCGATGGAAGTAAGGCAATCGGAATGTTTAACCTGACTGAAAAATATAAACCTGTAACCCTTAACTGGAGTGACCTTACCTCGGGTACCGTAAAACAAGTACGTGATTTATGGCGCCAAAAGGACATGGCTGAAGTAAGATCAACTTTCAATTACACCCTCGCTCCGCATGGTACGGTGATGATAAAAGTAAAGTAATGCCTCCTCCTTATATCAAAAGCCTTTTTTAACAAACAGATAGCCTTCTGGTAACATTGACAGTCTACTTTTGTCTTTAAAATTAACGATTTAACATCCGACAAAATAATAATAATTTGGAAATCCCGGGAGACATCTTTAACGTTGCAAACATGCTGAACAAAAAATGGGGGATCAACAAGCCGCCCGGAAACCATGCATTATACATACCCGGAGTATCTGCGACTGCAAATATCAATGCTTTTCCTGCATTCCATGCGGTAAACAAAGTATTCAATTATCTTGTAAATAATTCAGATATCATTACGCCGGGTGGTAATCCTTTCCAGATCCAGATCGGCGCACGGTATTCATTTTAACTGCAAATCATGAAAAAAAGCTCAATTTTAATTACTCTGATCCATGTGCTTGCTTTGGGCGGCGCAGCCGGTCAGCAAAAACAAACGATCTATCTTTCGGGGTATACTTTTACTCCGGGAAAAAAGGAAATAGGTATTGTTAAATTAACAGACAACGATCAGGTTAAAGCTATTACAATAAGCGGTACCGACGCGGCGTCTTTTCGCACCGGGAAAGGCAGCAGCCTTCTGCTAAATAAGAAGGTGAAACCCGACGTTAAATGGATGGACATAACCATTACCGCACATACTGCTTCGGGCAGCGACATTAGCGGGGACTTCAGAATTGTGAGGGATGAGTTTATTCATAATACGGTAATTGCCCATCGTGGCGCGTGGAAAAATACAGGCACTCCGCAAAACTCAATCGCTTCATTGAAAAATGCAGTCGCTATCGGGTGTGAAGGAAGCGAATTCGATGTACACCTCACCTCTGATTCCGTATTAATCATTAATCATGATGATGTAATCCAGGGTCTGCCGATCGAAAAAACATCATCCGCGGAATTACTGCAGCTAAAGTTAAGCAACGGAGAAACTCTTCCAACGCTGAAAGACTACCTCACGGCCGGAATCGATCAGAATAAAACCCGCCTCATCCTCGAAATTAAGCCCTCTGTTATAAGCAGTGAAAGGGGCATCGCGTTAACTCATAAAGTGATCGGTATGGTACGGGCATGCAGGGCAGAAGCATGGGTAGATTACATCAGCTTTGATTACGACATATGTAAAGAAGTACTAAAGCTGGCACCCCCGGCACAGGTTACCTATCTTAAAGGAGACAAAGATCCGGCACAATTACAGGCGGATCATTTAACAGGCCTCGATTATCACTTCAGCGTGATGCAAAAGAACCCGGGATGGATCAAAGATGCCCACGACCGTAAGCTGACGGTAAACGTATGGACCGTCGACGATGGGCAGTTAATGGACTGGCTGATCGGAGAAAAGGCTGATTATATTACTACTAACGAACCGGAACTTCTTTTGAAAAAGTTAAAGCAATAAATCAGACACCTTAACAAAAAGGCAGAATCCATATCCATTATTAAGCCACTGTTTCATATTCAGGTTTGAAGCAGTGGCTTTCTTATTTATAACGGTCTGTTATTTCTTCAATAACTTCAGTTCTTCCACGTTAACATCTTCGGGCGAACCCCATACAAATGCTGGTGCTTTAATTTTCAGAAGTTCAACTTCAGATGTATTTACATCTTCCGGATTTCCCCATTTAAATTCAGGAGCTTTGATTTCAGAGATGTTCCTTAATTTCTCTATTTCCAGTACGTTCACTTCGTCAGGACTTCCGAACTTAAAAGCCGGTGCTTTGATACTAACGGTAGTGGTTTCAGTTTTTACTTCTCTTCTTTCATCGGCTGAGGCGGTGAAGACAGTGGCTAATAATACAGCGGCGGTAAGTGTAACAAGCGTTTTCATATTCTTGATTTTTAAATTATTATCGTTTTGTTGAATCAAAGATACCTTCGCTTTTAAGGCTCATCAATGAGTATTAGGCAGACATCGGAAGGTATTCGGCGAATGAAGGTATTGAGCCGGTGAAAGGTTGGTTCTGTTAAATAACTGTTTAAAATATTTTCTGCCGGCAATCGTCTTTCCGATTAAACGAAGTATGGCAAAAGTATTATTTTTAGGCATGCCGTCTCACGGACACGTAAATCCGACGCTGGGATTGGTGAATGAGTTGGTCAAACAGGGTGAAGAAATTGTTTACTTTGCTTCACCGGCATTCAGGGAAAAGATCGAAGCGGCGGGAGCGGAATTCAAAAGCTACAACGAAGACCTGGATATTTTTAAGATGCCCGCCGGGAAAGAAAACGGCAAACCCGCCGGCGGACTTTTTGCAGCCATATACCGTATTATCGGTAAAGCGCCGGCGATCATTGACGATATTCTGGTGCAGACTGAAAGAATGAAATTCAGTTACCTGATTCATTCTGCAGCTTTCCCATTTGCCAAACCGATGACACAGATCCTCGGAATTCCCGCGGTATCATCCCTTGCCGTTTTTGCGGGACTGAGAAACTTCTCAGGAGCCAGGTTCAAAAATTTTCCAGGCGCAGAAGAAATGATGCAAAACTACCGGGAGGTTGCGGCTAAACTGGAACGTACCTATGCTATCCGCATGCCGGAAAACATAATGGAACTGTTGCTCAATAAGACTGAGCTGAACCTGGTGTATACCTCAAAATATTTTGTACCCGACGCTGGCTTTTTTGACGGGAGCTACAAATTCGCCGGGCCTCCGGTATATACGAGAAAGGAGAACCTGGACTTTCCTTTTGAACAATTGCGGGGAAAACGGGTGCTCTATATTTCCCTCGGCACCGTTTTCGGCAGTTTTAACCTGTCGCTCTATGACCTCTTTTTTAAAAGCTTTGCCGGTTGGGATGGTATAGTGGTCATGGCCGCGCACAACGTCGGTCTCTCGTCATTCTCTATCCCGGATAATTTTATAATCAGAGACTATGTCCCGCAGTCTGCACTGCTGCCATACACCTCCGCAGCAATCACACATGCGGGCATGAACAGCATCAGCGACCTCATTAGCAGCCAGGTGCCGTTTGTATGTATACCCCTGGGAGCCGATCAGCCACTGCTGGCTAAACGGGCAGAAGAACTTGGTGCTACCATCGCACTTGATGCCGCCGGCCTGGATGCTGAAAAGCTTAAAGAGGCTGTAGAGAGAGTACTGCGTGATCCGGCCTACCTGCAAAATATCAGAAAGATCGATCAGTCGTTTCGTGAAGCCGGCGGCTATCCGAAAGCGGTTGAAGAGATCTTCCTGTTTAAGCGGAAAAAAGGAATAATATGATCGGGCTGAATTTACAGCGGGACAACTGAATTGTGTTTATTCCACCAAAGGCGGAACTTCCAGATATCCCCGGTCAAGATGCTTTGCATGTTCGAGGTAAAGGAATTCGTCCCGGTGCGGCTCAAAAATGCCATTATAGAGCAGGAAGGGCAAAAAGATCTTTATTAAAAAGAGGATGTATAAAAGCCGGTTCAATTCTTTCATTTAAGTGGTTATCTCGCGGTATTTAACATCATTAGTTGTAAACTAAAGAAATAAATATAAGACTTAAAACAGCGACTTCCGTTACAATTTGCAATACGTCAGCTTGTTTATAGCAACCAGAAAGCCTGGCAGACCAGATACCGTGGCTAAGGAGAATTAGTTACATCCGCACCGTTAAAATTGTCAATGAATATCAGACAGGCGAGGAAAAGCAGTTGACGAATGAACTGTAGTCCCTGGCTTTTCTTCTGATATCCGGTTTCCTTCGTTACGGCTATTGTATTGCCAGGAATGAATTAACAGGCTTAAAAACAAAGGAAATAGTAATAAAAGAAAGGGACTAAGATTTACAGAGAACTTCTTTAATCTGATATAGGTCATGATTGTAGCATATAACGCTGCAACAGGCTTAATAAAAGCATAAGGCAAAGAAATACGAAGTTTCCGGTTCGGAGGAAACTTCGCGATCTCTTTAGTTATAGCTGAAGTTAAGATTATATTTTTGACCAGATTCATCCCGTTATATGTTTGATACAGATCAAAGCTATAACAGATGAAGACGGAAAGCCAGAGTAATTAGGTATAAATACCGGATAACCCGGTGAATGCCGGAATTAAACCGGTAAATTTATTTCTTAGCTGTCTATTTCAGATTCTTATATCTCAGCATGGCCTCTGCAAAGTAATAATCTGCGTAGGTAAGAGGCACATCTACTTCCGACTTACCCGGTAAATTTCCTACACTGTGTTCTAATAGAAAACCATAGCTTTTACCATACGGAGCGGTGTAAGCAGGTGAGCATAAAGCCCGGAGCATAGTTTCAGCCGCACCTAAATAGGTTTCACTGGTCTTTCCGGTATTGTAGCCTGCCAGTTCAATTAAAGCAGAAGCAATAACAGCCCCTGCAGAAGCATCGCGTAAAGCGTTTGGAATACCAGGAGCATTAAAATCCCAGTAGGGAATTTTGTCGGCCGGAAGGTTGGGGTGATTTAAAATAAAATCAGCAATATGATCAGCCTGCTGCAGGTACTTTTTATCTCTGGTTTCCCGGTACATTACGGTATAACCATATAAACCCCATGCCTGGCCTCTCGACCAGGCTGATTCGTCGGCAGCGCCCTGTACCGTACGCTTTCTCTGTGATGTTCCTGTCTGAGGATTATAGTTTACCTGGTGGTAAGTGCTATAGTCGGGCCTGAAGTGATTCTCTATAGTAGTATTGGCATGAGTTACCGCAATCTTATAAAAGGATGAATCGCCGGTTTCTTTTGTTGCCCAGAACAGAAGTTCCAGGTTCATCATATTATCAATAATTACCAGAAAATCTGAAGGTTTGGAGTTCCACGAACGGATACATCCCACTTTTTCATCAAAACGGCTTGCCAGCGAACGGGCACTGTTTATCAGGATCTCCTTATATTCCGGTTTTGGATCAAGCCTCTCGGCATTGCCGAAGCTGCAATACATCATGAATCCAAGATCATGGGTAGATTTGTTATACTGCTCTTTTTCAAGAAGCGTTAGCTTTTTCAAGGCTTCTTCTCTTAGCTGCTGGTCTTTTGTTGCTTCGTAAAGATAAAGAAGGGTACCTGGATAAAAGCCGCTGCACCACCAATCCGATCCGCTTGTCATCAGCTTCCCATTCCTTTCAATAGAGCGCGGAAACTTATCTGCAGGAATCTCTTGCGTAAAGAACTTATATTGCCGGGTTGCATCGTTCAGGCTTTTATCAATTACCTGCAGCAAATCAGCTTTGGGTTTCAGACCGGCAGTCTGTCTGGTCTTACAGGCAGTACTTAAAAATATAAGTGCAATTAGAATTCCTGATGAAAGTTTTGTTTTCATTTAATGTTCAGTGTATTTATTGTTTATGATTATCGCTGCTGAAAAATTGAAGCGATGTTTAATTCTTTGTTAATCTTCAGAATGATCGGCCGGAACATCCAGCCCCTTCCATATTTTCCTGGCAGTCCAGTCTTTATCGCCGCCAGTCCATAACGGATCTGCAGGAGGCAGGCCTAATATGATAAAGGCCTCAGAGCATAAATAAAGGCTGCCCGTTGAAATGTAAACTTCCCCGATACCAGGCTGGTGCCCATATAAACCAATCCGGAGCCAGCCGTCTTTATCAAATGTACCGGGAGCTTCGGCCTGTCTTTTAATCAGGGTATACAGAGCGGCCCGCACCTGCTGCGGTTCTATACCTTCGGGAAGCGCTTTCATGAAAGCTATTTGCGAAAGCAACTGAAAGGCACCGAAGCGATACGCCAGCGAGCGGCCTATCGGCGGATAGGTGCCTTCAGGAGAGATAAGGCGCTCCTGCACGGCAGCATATCGTTGAGAGCGCTTTAGCACCAGGCCCGAAATTCTCTTTGCCGGTTCGTTTTTATCTCTGGCCAGAAGTGTCTGAGTTACGTCCAGCAGCATAGGTTGAATCACAAAACTGTTATAATAATCCCAGTGAAAGTTTGGCCCGTCTCCGTAAGCACCATCTCCTTTATACCAGTTCATATGCGATTTAATGGCATAATCTATTCGCATCCGGTCGCACTGACCCTCAAACTTCAATAATGCTGCCTCAATTTCAGCGCTGAAAAGCAGCCAGTTGCTGTAAGAAGGAGTAATCACTCTTGAAGATTTCAGGGCAGCAATAACATTGGTGCGGGTTTCAGCATCCAGCCGGCCCCAAAGCTGGTTTGGAGCACGCAATAAACCCTGTGCCAGAAATGCCGCATCTACCAGTGCCTGACCTCCCTTATTAAAATTCATAAAATCGGCAGCTTTAGGGTTCGTGGCATTTTTCAGGGATAATACAGCCAGATCAATATATTTTTTTCTCAACTGCCCTTCGGCTGTATGATCCGGGCCTAATTCCAGCCAGGGAGCCAGACCTGCCATTAAACGGCCAAAAGCTTCAAGATAAGTATAATCCCTCCGGCCTTCATTCTTTGCCTCTACAGGCATTTGTTTTCTAAGCTCATTCCTGCTCAGTGCGTTCAATACCGGATCGGCAATATGAGTTAACGTGTTTACCAGATACTCCCGTTCCCGCTGACCGTCGTCGGGCCCGGGTGTTCCGGCCTTTACTGTCAGGCTGTTAAAATGCAGAGATAAAAGGATGACACCTGTTAGTTTAAATTTATTTATCTTCATTAGAATAATTACTGATATAACATATTGCTTTTAAATGATCCATGAGATCACCTCGCTAAGCTCTCCCCCGTTTACACCTCAATGTTTTAAAACACTTTCGATCTTTTCTCCTATTGTGTGTTTGCTGGTAAAATCAAAGCCTAAAAAAGCGGCGAAAGTTTTTGCATACTGAAACTGATAGGCTTGTCCGGGAGTCTTTATCTCTCCCAATGGTTTTATATCCGGCCCCATCACGGCAAACCAGATCTCATCTGAACGCGGAACTGTGGCACTATGATTTCTCCAGGCATCCGCATCACCTCTCCCATGATCTACAGCAATAAAAAGTGTGGTTTGATCTTTATAAAAAGGATCACTCTGAATGTACTTCCACAAATCTGAGATCATTGCATCATTATAGTGAGCGGCATCGAGATAAAAATCATATTTACCCTGATGTCCAAAGGCATCTGTATCTATAAAGCTTAACTGAAGAACTTTAGGATGATTCTTTTTCAGATATTCCCGTGCCATAAAATAGGTCACGGCGTCCGGGCGTTCTGCGGATCCGAAGATTTTAGGCAGGTAATGTTGCTGCTCATTCAGTACCTTTTGCGTTTCATTCAGATCCGGAGCATTAAAATTGGCATACCCTGCATTTACAGGGAATCCGCATCGTTCTTTATTGAGGATCCTGTTAAATGCGCTCCATGACGTAAATGCAGCAACCTGTTTCTGATACCCGGGTTGCTTATTAATAAATTCGAGAACATTTGGGTTTGGATTGGCCTTATAATTATTAGAATTAACAAGGGTATCCGGATAGCCTGTAAATATCTCGTTATAACCGGGATAAGAGAACCAGTACCTGTTCTTTACATTTACAAAATTGCCCAGATCACGGTTACCAAAGATCTGTCCATCCTTTGCAATTGTATTCCAGAAAAAAGGCATCAATTTCTCTCTTCTTTCATAAATATCCTTTCCCCAAAATTTTCTTATCCTTGCGGCCGAATCCTGGGAAGTAAATTGCTTTCCAAACAAATACGTCGAATCTGCTCCTCTGAACAGATCTTTCCAGCGATAGCCATCGAATGTTACGATGATCAGTTTATTTGATTTATGCCCCTGTGCAAACGACACCTGGGTTATTATAATAAATGATATAAAAAGAACAAGTGTTTTTTTCATAAATAAATATCCGTTATTTTCTTTTTTTATTGTTATTCTTCCTGATTTTTTTGTTCGCCCTGCGGCTTATCATATAAGCCCGTATTGCCTTTGACCCAAAGGGACAGCATCCTTTTTACTACACCGGGTTGATCACCCGCTACATTATTATTTTCATAAGGGTCGGCAGTATGATCATATAATTCATCGGCCGGCTGCTGAGTCCTGAAATATCTGGTAAAACGAAAATTGTCTGTTCTTACGCTTATACCCTTCCTGTAGTAGCTGTAAGCTGCATTGTCCCAGTTGTTATCAGGATTCTTCAGCAGCGGCACCAAACTTTTACCATCTGTTTTATAAGTCTGTTTAATGCCACAGAGATCCATCAAAGTTGGATAGACATCTATTGAACTTACTATTTTATCGCAATAACCTCCCTTAAGGCCGGGAACCTTTATAATCAACGGACTTCTTAAAGCATATTCAGAAAGAGTATGCTTACCCCAAACCCTGTCATCTCCTAAATGCCATCCATGGTCGCCCCATACAACGATAATAGTATTCTTGTCGAGCTTCAGGCGCTGCAATTCCGCAATCACCTTACCGATCTGCGCATCCACATAACTTACACTTGCATAATAAGCATGTCTTAGTTTCCGGGCATATGCATCAGATACCGGCTTCGACAGGGAAGCTTTTTCTTCTCCCAGTCTATAGCCATTAAACTCTGCACTCTGATGTAAACTTGCAGTGCTTACATTCTTTGGAATGTCAGGAGAGCGGGTCAATTCGATTTTCGGCTCGTCATACATGTCCCAATACTTTTTTGGGGCATTAAACGGGAGATGGGGTTTAAAAAAACCTACGCCAAGGAAGAAGGGCTGCCTTTTCCCTGCAACCTCCTGCAATTTCTTAGCTGCTAATTTAGCCGTCAATCCATCCACGTAACTTTCATCATCAGTACCTGCATCTTCATAGGGTTTCACTGCACCCTTTAACTCATTGCGGTTGGTCCCGTTCGAATAGCCAAAGAAGGCATTCCAGCCGGTACCCCATTTACCGGGATCCAGAAGCATCTCATCCCAGCTTTTGGGCAATTCGCGCTCTGTTCCTTTCGGTTCAAGGTATTTGTAAATATACCCGTCGGGTGAATGGCTGATTTTACCGATTCCAACGGTATAGTAGCCATTATTTCGCAGGGATTGTACAAAAGATTCCGGCACGTTTTCATCGTGCGGCGAAGCCATCTTATGCTCTATCGCTTCGTTGCTTAAATCGTTGACAGTACGGGGAAGCATACCGGTAAGTATGCTTGCCCTCGAAGCGCCGCATGTGGGAACTGTTACAAACTGCTTCCTGAATACGGATGCCTGAGAGGCAAACTTATCGAGGTTTGGCGATCGGATAACGCTGTTACCATAGCAGCCAAGGTCAGGGCGCAGATCATCGGCAAAAATAAACAGGACGTTATATCCCGGCGTTTTCTCTCTCTGGTCTTTCATCCTGAACGAAGCTGCTACCAGGAATACTGCTATTACTAATATGCCCAGTTTTTTTTTAATTCCCATGTGCCTTACTAATATGCCTTTTAATCTTCTTAATTTACCAATTACTCCCATCCGGGATTTTGGATCATTTGAGGCGACTTCGTAATTTCTTCTCTATAGATCGGCAGGAGATACATTTCGGGCCTGAAGTTTCTCCTTCGGCCGGCTGCCTCGACATCTATTTCGTTATAAGTATATGCCGAACCGGTCTTTGTAATTTTCATTGCCTTGTTGAAACCGTTCAGTACATCCATTGCAGTCATCCAGCGGCGCACATCAAAGAAACGATGATCTTCGAACGATAACTCAATACGACGTTCGTTACGTATTATCTCTCTCATTTCGTCCTTCGTCATACCGGCTTTCAATCCGTACATTTCATCTGTACCTGCTTCTATGCCTGCACGCTCCCTTATTTGTTTAATTATATCAGCGGCTTCATCCGGTTTGCCGGTTTCGTTGATTGCTTCAGCGTAATTAAGTAATATTTCAGCATACCGTATTAATGGCAGCCCTCTCTGGGTATTGATCTTGTTAGCATTCGATGTCTTTTCATCACACATTTTCCGGCAGTAATATCCGGTAACGGTCATCACATTATAGCCATCCTGGGGAGCGCCATCATATGTCCAGACATCTTCCAGCGCAGCAGTTCTGTTAGAATACTTACTTCCGTTGTAAATCACACTGTAAGCAAAACGGGGGTCTCTGTTCGCATAAGGATTCTTTTTATCATACTTAGAGTCCGGGTCCGTGATCGCTTTCCCATCCTTCATCGGAAAGCAATTTACAAAGTTCTGGGTAGGGTAACCATAGTATCCTCCTGAACGTGAAGGCGGATTATAATACTGTTCAATATCAATGTTAGGAGGAAGATTTGCAAAGAAAATATATTCAGGGTTCTTTCTCGTCAGGAACACGTTATAGAAGCCTAAACCCGGTTTTAATGGATCTGAGTTATCTATTACAAGTTGATAATAAGGGGTATTCATCACGTCTCTGGCAGCATCCGCGGCCCGTTGCCAGCGGCTTGCATCATATGCAGGGTACCCGGCCACCCGGATCTTTTCGGCAAGGTTAGAAGTGTTGCGGTATTGCAGTGTTGACATACCTCCGTTAAATAACGGACTTGCAGCATATAACAGCACCCGGGATTTTAAGGCCAGGCAGGCACCTTTTGTTACTCTTCCATAATCCCTCTCCTCATACCCGTCTGGTGCCGGCAGTATATTTGCACACTCATCCAGTTCGCTCACTACGTAGTTCACACATTCTTCATAAGTATTTCTCGGAATGTCGATATTGGTGGAAATATCCGAAAAAACAGTATCCCTCAAAACAGGAACACCACCAAAGCTCTTCATCAGGTATTCATAATACCAGGCTCTCAGAAATCTGGCCTCGCCCTCCAGCCGTCTTTTCATCGGAGACGACAATGGCGTTTGCGGCAGGTTTTTCAGAAACATGTTCACCCGCCTGATATTGGTGTAAGGGGTAGTCCACTGGTCCTTTATAGGGAAATTTCCCGGTGATACCGCACCAGAGTACATAATCACGATACGTTGGGTCCCTCCATAGAACCGGTACTCCATATCATCGGTGGTTGATTCAAGGTTTCCCTGGCTGTCCCAGCGCCTTTTATTGAAGCTGAACTTCACATCCGAATAGATCCCTGTCAGGAACGCGAAGGTATTGGTACTATCGCTGAAGATCTGTTCCTCGCTCAGGCTGGTGAGATCTGTGGTTTTATCCAGGAAATCGGCTTTTTTGCATGACACCATTATAGCAATCAGCGTTACGCAAAGTATAATATATTTTTTCATCAGACTATTGTTTTTTAACGGCAATGAAGCTGTCATCATCAATTTTTCTTAAAATGTTACAGAAACACCCAGATTATAAGTTCGCTGCGGCGGATAAGAAACCCTGTCGTTACCCGACGAAGCCTCCGGGTCGAACTGGTATAATTTAGTTAATTTCGACCACGTCACCAGGTTATATCCGGTTGCATAGATCCTCGCATCCTGGAATCTTAAGATCTTAAACCATGATTTGGGAAGCTGATAGCCTATTTCCACATTCTTTAAACGGATAAAATCTCCGGGAATAAACCAAAATGTAGAAGGAAAATCAGCAGGAGCGCTTACTCCGGTAACCTTCTGTGACAGCACGGGATACTTCGCATTATCGCCCAGCTCCGGTGTCCACGACAGCCGGTGAATAGGCTGAAGGTTAGATGAGAAAGCCTGGATAGCGCCGGCAACACCTCTCAGATAAAAGTCCTTAGCCCCCTGAAACATTAAACTTACATTGAACTTTTTGTAGTTTGCTCCAAGAGTCACGGCATAAGAGGTTGTCGGGTAGTTTGGCAAGCCAAAGTAACCCCTGTCGTTATCGTCAATCACTCCATCCTTGTTATAATCCTCAAGTTTTAAGTCGCCGGGTCGCACCGCATCTGAAGTAGGTTTGGCGACGTCCGGATTTGCGACATCTTCCGCAGTATAAAAACCAATCCAGTTATACACGAGGATCTGACCGATACTGTTGCCGGTAGCCTGCTGCCATGGATTCGGAAGAACCGGCTCATCCCTGTTGATAATGGTATTTTTTACATAAGAGAAATTACTGTTGATAAAGTAATTGAAATCTCTTCCGATCTTATCCCGGTAATTAAGTTCAACTTCATAACCCCTGTTCTTAACCTTACCGATATTCACCATTGGGATAGGTGCGCCAAACATAGCCGACATCGTTCCTCTGGCTGTAATTATATCGTACCGGAGGTGATCGAAATAGTCGAAAGTTAACGACAGCCGGTCTCTGAAAACACTGATATCCGTACCGATATTAAATTTCCGTTCTTTTTCCCAGGTCACATCGTCATTGCCCATATTCCCTTCCTGGATACCGGTAAAGTTGGTGTGTGATTCGCCGAACGAAGCAGATCCGCCGCTTTTAAACTCGTGCAGATAGGATGTTTGGGCACTTCCTATATCGTCGCTTCCCACAACACCATAGGAGCCCCTGAACTTCAGGTTTGAGATCCACTGCAGGGGTGTAACCGATTTAAAGAAAGGCTCTTCAGAAATAACCCAGCCTGCAGAAACTGCGGGGAAAAATCCGTAAGCGTTACCCGAAGAGAACGCGTCGGTACCATTGTAAGCTGCGTTGAACTCCAGCAGGTATTTCTGCTTAAAGTCGTATCCAAGCCTTCCTGCATAGCCCCGGGTATTAGCAGGAATGTAGTTTTTATTCACATCTGCCGCAGCAGAGGATACAAAGCCCACCCTTGTTTGCTGGTTGGCGAGAACGAGTCCGAACAAATGGTGATTGCCAAATTGACGGTCGTAGTTCAGAAAGGCCTGCAGGTTAAGCCTGCGGTCCGGATTCCCGCCGCTATACGTTAGAAAGCTTCTTCTTACCCTGTAAGTATTTACATCAAAAGGGATGTAAGTACCGGTTGTATTGTTGTAATAAAAAGAAGGAAAATCTACTATTGCATCATCAGGGAATCCCATATCCCTGTTAAAAGAATGCATGCTGGCGTATGACATTACCCCCTTAAAGGATAGCCCCCTGGTAATAAAATTAAGCTTTTGATTGGCATTTACTGCAAGATACATATTGTTCTCAAAGTTCCTGTAATAACCATTGTTGGCCAGTCTACCCACTACGTTGTTGATATTCGAATACATTTCGGGGTAAAGATTAGCATAGCTGTAAGTACCGTTTGGATTGTAAATGTTATAAGCAAAAGGAGCCAGCACTTTAAAGTTATTGTAGTCGTAGAAAATGTCGGTATTAGCCCCTCCCCCCTGTGGCCTCGGTTCATTCTTTTCCCCCACATTTCCATAAAGATCCACACGGAGATCTAATGTCTTTGTTGCCTTAATGTCGAGATTTGACCGGTAATTATACCTCTTATAGTAGTAGTCGCTGTTTAAGCCATTTTCGGAACCAAAATCCTTTAGCATCCCGTTTTGACGGAGGAAACCTGCTGATACAAAATATTTCACCGTTTCTGTCCCACCTGTAATATCGATGTTATTGCGATACTGCGAAGCAAAATCGCGGAAGAGAACATCATTCCAGTCTACGTTTGGATGTCCCCAGGGATCTTCGCCGCTTTTAAATAAGCTTAAATCCTGCTCAGTGAACCTTGGCTTAAAATCAGCAACCGGGTTTGGAAGCGCATTATTGTCATTTACCTGCGCCTGGTTATACATCATTGCGGTTTCGTAGGAATCCAGAAACTTAGGAAAAACAGTAGGCTGAGTTAAACTCGCCTCACTTTTTACGGTGATCTTCGGTTTTCCGGCTTTACCTCTGCGGGAACTTACCAGAATTACCCCGTTAGCTCCTTTAATCCCAAATATTGCCGTACTCGAAGCATCTTTCAGGATACTTATGCTCTCAATCTCATTGGCGTCGAGACGTGAAAACTGATCGTAAGAATATTCAATATCATCCACAAGGATCAATGGCTGATTTTTACCATTAAAGGAGCTCTGCCCGCGTACAAAGAATGCAGCCCCGTCTTCACCAGGGATACCTGTACGCTGCTGGCTGGTAAAGCCGGGTATTTTCCCGGTGAGGGCGTTCTGAACGCTTGTTGTTGGGATACGCTGAATGTCGTTCCCCTTCACGCTGGCTATGGCTCCTGTTAAAGTTGCTTTTTTCTGTTTACCGTAACCCACAACAACCACCTCACTAAGGTTAGTCTGATCGGCCGTAAGAACGACGTTTACATTTTGCTGATTGGCAACATTTATTTCGCGGCGAACATACCCTACGAAACTTACCACGACGACATTTGAAGTACCTCTGAGGGTAAGGGTGAACTTTCCATTCTCGTCGGTCAGCGTTCCATTATTCGTTGTTCCTTTCTCAACTACCGAAACTGCTTGTAAAACACCATCTTTGTCGCGTACCACACCGGTTACCTGTTTACCCTGGCTAAAGGCAAAGGATTCAGCGAGCAGGAAGATCAACAGACAGAATAAATATTTCTTCATGTTTAAATTCTTTATAATTATTACCATCCTTCGTTTTGGAGAAGGTTCTTATTCTTGGAAATTTCACTAAAGGGTATTGGCATTCTGTACAGGCGGTCCCTGAATTTTACATCGGCTACCTCTTCTTCTGTATAGCTAAGAGCAGTACCTGTTTTTGTTATACGAATGCCGTGCAGCTTGCCGTTAAGAAACGTGCCGGCCAGTTTCCATCGCCGCAAGTCCCAGAAGCGGTGTTCTTCAAATGCGAGTTCAATCCTTCTCTCATTCTGGATAGTTTTACGCATTTCATCCTGCGTCATCGAAGGCTTAAACCCATACAGGTTGTTGGTTCCTGCGGTGGTCTTCGCCCTTTTCCGGAGATCAATTAAAGGTGCGTAGGCTTCGCTCGTCCGGTCGGACTCATTTAAAGCTTCAGCATAGTTCAGGAGCATTTCAGCACGGCGGAAAATAATAAAGTTGTGCGACTGAGTAGAATAAGCGGTAAAAGAAGAAGCGGGGTTGTCAAAGTATCCCATAAATTTCCTGGCATAGTAGCCGGTCTTTGTCTGGATAGCTGTACCTCCGGGCCTGTCTTTTCCGCCGTCAAAGGTCTCTACATCCCGGTTGGCCCACCTGTTGCCATTGGTAAACACCGTGAACTGAAGTCTGCTATCCCTGCCGGCATAAGGTTTCTTTTCGTCATACAGGGAGCCGGCTTCATCGATCATCTTTCCGTTACTCATAGGAAAGGCATTCACCAGTTCCTGGGTTGGGCTGGTATACCCCTTGCTGGTC
>JAATFW010000018.1 GCA_015654985.1 Sphingobacteriales bacterium
AGCAACGCGAGGTGGAAGCAATGATCAGGCCACAGACAGATATTATCATTAAACTCAACAATGAATTTCGCGGGAAGCCAAAAGATGAGGCGTACAAAAAAGCATCCGACAGTGTAACTCGCCTGGTTGCTAAAAATAAGGCTGTATATTTGAATTTTGCCCGAACTCACCTTCATTCCTACATGGGTTTGTATGTATATAACATTAATGTACTCGGCAGCAAGTTCGAACCAAAAGAGGTAGGCCGCACGTTGTTCAACCAGTTTTCAGCAGAACTTAGATCAACGGCACTCGGGAAACGAACCCTTGAAAAAATAGAGGCAGCAGAGCGCCGTGAATCCGGAGCAAAAGCAACGGATTTTACACAAACCGACCTGAATGGCAAGCCCTTTACACTTTCTTCACTGAGAGGCAAATATGTACTGGTCGATTTTTGGGCGAGCTGGTGCATCCCCTGCCGGGCAGAAAATCCGAATCTTGTAAAAGCTTACCAGGAACTCAAAGACAAAAACTTTGAAGTGGTGGGTGTGTCACTTGATCAGGGCAAAGCTGCATGGGAAGAAGCAGTAAAAAAAGACAATCTCCCATGGATACATGTATGCGATCTTAAGGGATGGAAAAATGAGGTGGCGATGTTATACGGGATTAATTCTGTACCCCAAAACTTCCTGGTCAATCCCGAAGGAGTAATCATCGCAAAAAACCTGCGGGGGGAGAATCTCACAGAGAAACTATCCGCGCTCATTAAATAATTCACTCAAACTTAGATAAATTTACTTTTATATATAATTGATTTGCATATAAAAGTAAATTTATCGGTCTCTCCTCTGCCTTTAGAACTTTTTTTATAGAGGAAATATTAAATCATCATTTATGAATATTAATAAAATTGTTTGTCTCCTTTTATTAATGCCGGCAGGTTTTGCCATGGCTCAGGATAAATTTGAGATCTCCGGAAAGCTGCCTAAGGCGGGAAAAGATAAAAAGGTAATTCTCAGCTATGTGAATAGCGAAGGAAAAAGTGCGAAGGATAGTGCGGTTCTGAAGAATGGAACGTTCTCAATGAGCGGAACGACGGCTTTTGGCAATAAAGCATACCTCACCCTGATGCCTGTAAAAAGAGATACCAGCCGCCGGAACTCAGGAGCAGACTACAAAGAGTTTTACCTTGAAAAAGGCCGGTACAAAGTAACCGGTACGGATAGCATGTCTAAGGCGAGTATTACGGGAATGCAGGCGCAGGCAGATTACCTTGCATACACGGCCCAAATGGGGACTAAACCAGCGCAGTTCAAAGCCATAAGCCAAAGCTTTATGAAAGCAAGATCTGCCAAAGACACTGCAGAAATGAAAAAAATACAGGATCAGGCCAAACCGCTGATGGCTAGTATGGAGGCTGTTTTAGATTCTTTTATTTTTAATCATCCGGATTCATACGTGACTGTTGACCTGGTGAATGACAATAGAACCGCCGTGATTGATCCAAAGGTTTTTGATCCTTATTACAAAGCGCTGAGTCCAAGAGTCCTGAGCAGTTTCACCGGAAAAAAGGTGACGGCCAAATATGAAAAGGCCAGGCAAATATCAATCGGAAATACGTTTGACTTTACCCAGGAAGATACACAGGGCAAGCTGTTTCAGCTTTCTTCATTGCGGGGGAAATATGTTTTGGTGGATTTCTGGGCAAGCTGGTGTGCTCCCTGCCGTGCTGAAAACCCGAATTTGCTGAAAGCTTACAACCAGTTAAAGGATAAGAACTTTGAAGTAGTCGGGATTTCCCTCGACGAGAATAAAACATCCTGGCTGAAAGCTATAGAAAAAGATGGATTGCCCTGGATCCACGTCAGCGATCTGAAGGGCTGGAAAAATGATGTAGCCATTAAATATGGAATAACCGCCGTTCCTCAAAACGTACTGGTAGATCCCAATGGAAAAATCGTGGCTAAGAATCTGCGTGGCGAGGATCTGTACGCCAGGCTTAAGGATCTCATCAAATAGCCTCCGGCAGATAATATCAGCAGAGTTTGCCCTTCGGCAAGCTCTGCTGATAATTTAAGTGTCGTTCAACGACGGCCTGTCCCTTTTTTCCACTGCAGAAAACCGCAGTGACAAAGATCGGTTTCACCACGTCCGACACTGACTAACCAGGTTACAGATGTCTCACCTGCTGCGGCACAGAAGTAAAGAAAGGGGCTTCAGGACCGGACGGTCCGCGGATCATCAGGATCACCTTTTCGACTGTTCAGTCTACTGATCTTTACCTCCCGAACTGCTTCCTTTGCTGTATCGTGATTTATCTTTATCCAATTCTTCGGTTCCGGGATATATTTTATAAAAGAGACCAGTTGCCTGACCGGGTTTATTTCTGTTCCGATATACTTCAAGTAATGGATCGTGAGTCTTCAGCATCCATTGTTCCAAATCTTTACGGAAAGCCGCAATCCGTGTTGCCTGACCGGGTTCATTAATCAGATTGTGCAAACTGTTGGGGTCATTTCGCAGGTCGTACAACTCTTCGGGAGCACGAAAATGATAGGCCTTTAACCGCTCTGCTATTGCTGCATCGGTCTTTGCCGCCTCTTCCATTGCTTTTAAGGTAAGACCTTCATTGTTATTCGAGTAAACACGTTCGCCGTCTGCCCAGGCATTAAATATGTAAGCATATTGCCTGGTTTGAATGCTGCGCATAGGGGTTGGCCCCCCGCCCGCTTTATAATCGATCTCTGCATAAACTTTATCCCTGCCAGCCTGTTTTCCGCCTTTTACCAGAGGAAGAAAAGAGCTTCCATCTGTTTTTGAAGGAAGCGGAATAGCAAGCGCTTCCAGAATGGTTGGCAGAAGGTCTATTGTTGAAATAAAATCGCTGTTGTTTACGCTGCCTTTCTTTGTAACACCAGGCCAGCGGATCAGAAAGGGTGTACGGTTACTGGCATAGTATGCATTTGCCTTCGCGAAGGGAATAGCAATGCCATTGTCAGAAAGAAATATAACCAGGGTATTTTCTGCATATCCTGATTCTTCCAGGGCCTGCATTACTTTACCGAAGGTGTCGTCCAGACGGCGAGTGGAATTAAAATAATAACTTAATTCCTGCCGTACACCGGGCAGGTCTGATACAAAGCCGGGGACCGAAACTTCTTCGGGGTTATAAATCTTTGAAGGCTTCTCTTCCCCGTTTTTTAACGGAAGCGCCGGGTTGAAATAAGGACGATGCGGATCATGGGAATTAACCATGAAATAAAATGGTTTATTATCCTTTTTACATTGCTTTAAAAAAGCTTTGGTGCGCTCATAATATAAGGTTGGGCTTCTGCCATCGCCAAGCTGAGGCTGATCGAAAGTATAGTCCCAACGGAAACTGCTTTTCGGTGTAGAATGGTCCACCTTTCCTAAAATTCCCAGAGCGTAATGATGCTCTCTTAAAATCTCCATGATCAAAGGCGTTTTATTATCGTCTTTCATTTTATAAAAACCGTTTACGCCGTTATTGTGGGCATATAACCCGGTAGCAATAACACCCCGGCTTGGAACGCAGATTGCTGAATTTACGAAAGCACATTTAAAGTCAAGCGATTGCCGGGCAAACTGGTCTATATTAGGGGTTATGCCCGGCACCGTTGAACCGTAACAGCCCAGAGAATTACGGTCCAGATCATCGGCTGTAAAAAGAAGGATATTCAGCTTTTTGGGTATTGGGTTCATTTTGGGAATGAAAAAAGTGTTTTTTGCACTTAGCCGGTGAAACCCTGAACCAATTGCTACCAATAAAGTTATCAATACTATTTTGCAGAATAATTTCATGATTAAACTATTTTTTTGAGTGCAGCTTTTTGCCTATTCCTTAAAATTCTTATGGATTTTCCCCTGGTAGATATCATCCCAGCCAATTAAAGGATAGATATTGTTTCTCTTTGCTTCTTCTTCGAAGATATTTTTTAGCTCTTCAAGTTTTTGCGGGTATTTTTTTGCCAGATCTATCCGTTCATTGAAATCAGTGTTGAGGTTATACAGTTCCCACTGATCATTATCGTATTTTTTAGTAAGGGCATCATCGTGGTCTCTAAGAAAATCAATTTGTGTAGGATGATAAAAGATACCGGCCTTCCAGCCATCATGATAAATGGCCCTTGAACCAAATATACTATAATACTGCGTCTTATGGCGCGATGCAGCATTTTTTCCGGATATGGTATAATACAGCGATATGCCCTGAAGGGTATCTTGCTGAACCGAGCGGATATATGCCGGAGCAGATAAACCTGCAAAATCCAGTGTGGTTGGAAGTAAATCGATTACGTGTCCGTATTGATTACGTATGCCTCCTTTTTCTTTAATCTTTTCAGGATAGAAGATAACCAGTGGTGTATGTGTGGCGCCTTCGGCATTAGCATCATTTTTCCAGTATTTAAACGGAGTGTTAAGCGCCTGCGACCATCCGATGGGATAGCTGGTATGATGTCCTTCGGGCGTACCGATAAGATCAATATCAGCCAGATTCTCTTTAAAAAAGTCTCCTTTATAATTACGTATTGGATTTTTGTTGATTGCACCATAAAAGCCTCCCTCTTTGGTGGCACCATTATCGCCAATAACAACAAAAAACAAAGTGTTGTTTAGCTGATTGATGCTTTTTAAATGATTTACAATCCTGCCAATTTCATGGTCGGTATAGGTTAAATATCCTGCATAAACTTCCATAAACCGGGTATACAGACGTTTTTCATCAGCACTCAGGCTCTTCCACGGTTTTACATTGGGGTTTCTGTCGGGAAGTTTGGCATTTGCCGGTACAAGACCTAACTTTATCTGATTGGCAAGGGTCTTTTCCCGGTATACGTCCCAACCCTCGTCGAATTTTCCCTTATAGAGGTCGCTCCACTCTTTCCCTACCTGGTGTGGCGTGTGGGTTGCACCCGGAGCATAATACAGGAAGAAAGGCTTGTCTGGGGCTGCCTTTTTCTGGCGGGAGATGTATTCAATGGCCTTATCTGTTATCTGTGCACTCAAGTGTCTTCCATCGGGCTTAATGTGGGTATTATCTTCAACCAGATCTGGCTTGTACTGGTCTGTTGCTGACCCGAGAAACCCGAAGAAATGCTCAAAACCTTTTCCTGTTGGCCAGCGGTCAAAGGGGCCGGCATCTGTAGCTTCTTCATCGGGGGTTAATCCAAACTTACCTACAGCGAAGGTATTATATCCGTATGATCTTAAAATTTCTGCTATGGTACCGTCTTTAGACGGTATCCGGCCATCCCAGCCGGGAAACCCGGCGGAATTGGATTTATGTGAAAATCCTCCCTCATGCACAAAATGATGATTACGCCCGGTGAGGAGCGCTGCACGCGTGGGAGCACAAATACCGGCATCATGAAAATCTGTATAACGGATCCCGTTATTGGCCAGGCTGTCAAATACCGGAGTATTGATCAGACCGCCGAAGGTGCCGGATGCGCCGAAGCCTACATCGTCTAACAGAACCCATACAACATTCGGCGCGCCTTTAGGAGCTTTTACGGGCTGGGGCCACCATTCTTTTGATTCGGCGAGGGTTTTTCTTACCAGACCCTGATAGGGCTGCTGGTTGTCCTGGGCATAGCCAGACTGAAAGGTGAATGAAACAGCAGATAAAAGTACTAGCCCTATCCCTGCTTTTTTTCCTGTTTTGTTATGAGTTTTTCCCATGTCTTTTTTTAATAATGCTATTGAAAGAAGTGTTTGCTATTTGTACGCCGGTGCCTGTACCCGGAAAGCCGGACAGGCTTATTTTCATATTCTGCTAATCAGAACCGTCCCAACCCGGGTTTTGGGGAAGAAGCGCAGGGTTCAGATCGATTTCGCGTTGCGGCACAGGCAGAAGATAATTTTTTTCTGCAGCATTTGTTTTTCCTACATTATGAAGTACAGTTACCATGCGCCTGGTCCTGATCAGATCAAACCATCGCTGAAATTCGAACATCAGTTCTTTACGGCGTTGCAGATAAACGGCTTCCTTAAAACCGCTGTAATCCAGTCCTGCCAGGTCAACCGTTGGATCGGGAACATTGACCGGCTTTCCGTAGGCCCTCCTGATTACCTGGTTAATTGCATTGTATGCCTCTGTTACAGGAGCGTGATTACTTTCATTTAATGCTTCCGCATAGATTAACAATACTTCTGCAAAGCGTATTACCGGGATGTTCTGATTAGATTCTGTAGGATTGGTGATCGTTGCCGGATCCCAATATTTACGAAAGTGGGGAGCAAATGTATAGGTCGTTCCATTGGTTGGACTAACCAGCGATGTAAAAAAGGTAACGTCCCGGCGCTTGTCGTTAACATTAAATATTGCATAGGCATCATCGGTAGGCTCATCGGTTCCTGCCGCCGAAATACCCGGAATGCCAACAGGTGCGCAGGATGAGGCCAGCCGGTTGCCTTGTCCGTTTCCACCCTGGCATTGTACGGAAAAAATAAGCTCTTTCCCATTTTTAGTTGCCACGTTAAACACGTCCGCAAAATTATCAAACAGGGCATATCCATAAGGCCCCCGGATCACCTCCAGACTTTTAGAGACAGCCTTATCCCATTCTCCCCGCGTAAGGTATACTTTAGACAGGAGAGCTTTAGCTGCCCCGCCCGTTGCCCTGCCGGCATCAGTAGTTCCATATGAATCCGGCAAGCTCTCAGCATCAGAGAGGTCGGTAATAATCTGTGCATAGACAGTTTCTACCGGGTCTCTTTTTACCTGGATTGCCTCTTTACCTAAAGAGCTTGTTTCGTGTAAAATTAACGGCACTTCTCCCCAAAGCCTGACTAAATTAAAATAAAGCAAGCCTCTGAGAAATTTTGCTTCATTAATGAGCCGGGTACGGAGTTCCGCATCCATTTCTATTGCCGGGATACGATCTATAGCAATATTAGCCCGGTTAATGGCGGTATAATGCTCTTTCCATAATTCATCAACACGGTCATTCGATGTAGATTGAGTAAGGGCCGCCATAGCCCGCACGTCAATATTGGTAACGCGTTGGCCGGCAATGGCATCGTCAGTCTGGATTTCAAATCCCAGATGAAAAAGACGGTTATACATCGTAATACCGCCATTATTTAATGCAGCGTTATAGATACCGTTTACCGCAGCAACAGCATCTTCCCGTGTTTGATAAAATTGCTCTGATGTTAAGATCGAGTCAGGCTTCTCCTCTAATTTAACGCAGGATGCCGAAATCAATGTAACCGCGAACAGATAAAGTAACTTCTTCATAATAAAATTATTAATGCGATGAATTAAAGTGTAATATTCAGGCCGCCTGTAAATAGCTTAGCATTGGGATAAACGGCATAATCAACGCCCTGATTCAGTGTGCTCTGTCCATTTTTACTTACTTCCGGATCATAACCGGAGTAGCTGGTCCAGGTGTACAGGTTTTGTGCGGAGAAATAGAGCCTGATCTTAGCATTATGGGCCTTCGATGCAAACGTTAATGGAAATGTATATCCAAGGGTCAAACTTTTAAGCCGCAGGTAAGACCCGTCTTCAACATACCGGTCTGAGATTACTGCAGCCGGGTCTTCATAAGCACGGGGGATTATGTTGCCTTGATTTTCAGGAGTCCATCTGTCTAAGGCGGTTACAGATGCGTTTTGCTGTCCGCTTAATATTTCTAACTGTTGTTTGTTTTGATTGAAAATCTTGTTTCCATAAGATCCCTGGAAGAGGATATTAAAATCAAAGCTCATGAATGATAAATTATTACTGAACCCGCCCAGAAATTTGGGCTGTGCGTTACCGATAAAGAACCTGTCGTCGGTTGTCGTAATGGTTTTATCATCATTTTTATCGACATACCGCTGATCGCCGGGCTTATTCCTTGTTAAATAAACCGGCAAGCCCGAAATATCGTCTGTTAACTGAAAAATTCCGTTCGTTTTTAATCCATAAAATGTTCCCAGCGGCTGGCCAACCCGGGCAATACTAACCCCTGAAATAATGTTATCCACACCGTCTCCCAGGCTTAAAATTTTATTTCTGTTTATGGAGAGCACAAATCCCGAGTTCCAACTAAAGCTCCCCTGTATATTTTGCGTATTCAGTGAGAACTCCAGCCCTTTATTAGAGACCGTACCATAATTCTGAAGGGATGTAGACTGCCCGGTAGTATAAGGAAGGGGCACATCCAGCAAGAGGTCTGTTGTCTTTTTATAGTATCCGTCTACAGTAAGGCTGATGCGGCTGTTAAACAGGGAAATATCAAGACCGGCATCATATTGTGCAGTTGTTTCCCAACCCAGATCATGATTGCCAATACGGTTCGGCGAGTAGCCGATCACTGTATTTCCTCCAAAGAAGTAGGTGCTGGTAGAAAGCGTTGAAAGCGACTGGTATACTCCTATTTCCTGGTTACCGGTAAGGCCTGCACTTAAACGGAGTTTTAAGTTGCTGACAGCTTCAGGCAGGTGAATAAAACTCTCTCTTCCGGCATTCCAGGCAAAGGCGGCTGACGGGAAATAACCCCATTTATGATTTTCGCCAAACCTGGATGAACCGTCTGCACGGGCTGTGACGGTAAATAAGTATTTATCAGAAAGCGTATAGTTAACCCTTGCCAGGAATGATTTCAGCGCCCATTCGGATGATCCGGAGGTCGGTTTGGTATAAACGACACCGCTTCCCAGGTCATTATATGTTAATTGTTCAGCGCTAAAGCCCTGTGATCCTGCCGTAACTGTTTCCGCCCGGAATGCCTGCTGGGTGAAGCCTGCTACGGCATTGAAAGAATGTTTTTTTCCAAATTTTCTTATATAGGTTAAGGTATTCTCATTAAGCCATGACGATGCTACTTTAGTACCAACCGCTGCGGTTCCGGTCGAGTTTGTATTGGCCCCCTGATATAATGTGGTTGGAATATACCGGTTCTCCTTATTATTGATAATATCAGTACCAACAGAAATTTTTGCAGTAAGGCCCTCTATGATTTTATATTCTCCGAAAACATTGCCTAATATGCGGTTAGTATTACTTTGATTGGTTTCCTGTACCAGAGTAGCGATAGGGTTACCTAATGGCGTTTCAAAAGCGCTCTGGTAGGTATATTCGCCATTTTCATTCCTTATATCCACTGTTGGCGGCATGAGTAATAACGAACTTACAATATTATTTTCAGCTATCCGGGCATTTGTTTTGTTAGCTGTAAAACTGGCGTTTACTTTAAAAACAGACGATACCTGACGATCAAAGTTCAGGCGACCAGAAAACCGTTCGAAATCTGTATTCAGAAGAACTCCTTCCTGCTTAAAATAATTGCCTGAGATAGCATAATGAGTTTTATCGTCTCCTCCTGATATGGTAAGCTGATGGTTTTGAGAAGGTGCTTCTCTGAAAGCAGCGCTCTGCCAGTCTGTTCCACCTGTAAGCGCAGCTAACTGCGCATCTGTATAATAAGGTGCTTTACCGGCATTTACACGGGCCTCATTTTTTAAAAGCGCCCACTGTTTTGAATCGGTAAGCACGTCAACTTTGCTGCTAACCTGCTGGGTGCCGTAAGCGGCATCGTAATTTACAATGTTCATGCCCGCCTTTCCTCTTTTTGTGGTAACCACCACCACCCCGTTAGCACCGCGGGACCCGTATATGGCTGTTGCCGATGCATCTTTTAATATGTCTATCGATTCGATATCGCTTGGGTTCAAGCCTGAAAGCGCGTTGATGTTCGGGCCGCTTGCCACACCAGCACTGGCATCCGCATTATTATTATAAACAGGGAAGCCGTCTATTACGTATAAAGGTTCGTTTCCGGCCGTAATGGAGTTGCCCCCGCGTATACGGATGCTTACTGCGCTTCCGGGCTGACCGGAAACCTGAGTTACCTGTACTCCTGATACAGCTCCCTGCAGTACACGTTCAAAGGAACTGACCTGCTGTGTGAGCGCCTGAGCCGGTACCGATGAAACAGATCCGGTAAGATCACTTCTCTTTTGTGTGCCATAGCCCACCACCACTACATCATTCAGCTCGTTAATAGTCTCTTTTAGCTGGATTTCGATTGGGCTCCGTGTGACTATAATTTCCTGTTTTTCAAATCCAATGTAGGTTATAATAATGGTAAAGGGTAATTTCTGACCGGTAAGCAGACTGAATTCCCCTTTGGCATTGGTAGTTGTGCCATTTGTTACCCCTTTAATCTGAACCGAAACACCTACAAGCGCTTCTTTGGTTTTGGCATCGATCACTTTACCTTCGACTACTGAATTGATCATAGGCTGGTTCTGCCCGTTTACAGGTAAATTGAACATAAACAACAGGAAGATTCCAGTTAACGGGATTCGCAAATGAATTTTCCCTGATTGAGACAAGCGCATAAAAGTCTCTGCGACTTTTTCATTAAATTGCATAATTTAGCATGGGTTATATTAAACAGATTGAAGCAGGTGCCAACGCCAATTGAAAGCCTGTTTCATGATTTTAATCCCGGGAGCCGCTGCACGCGGCTCCTTCGTTTTTTTAGAGCGTTAACTTTTTGTACAAATTATCATATTTATTTTCTTTTTAAATTCTACCCTTATTTGACCGCCGCGGGCAAGTTTAAACTACCGCAACAGTTTTTGCAAACTCCTTCCTGGCCACCCAGGATGCCTGGCTGTATACAAAAAATAACTCCGTAAATACTATTGAAACCCTAACAACAACACAAACTTAGAAAAGCATGAGGCAAGCTGTGCTGCTGTTGAAACATGAAGATGCTGGTTAAATTCATTTTTACTATCGAATAAATTTACCGGACAAATGTATAATAATAAATTCTTAAATCAAATAATCTATAGATTTTATAGACTACTAAATTTTAATAGTCCTGCAGACGGAATAAAAGCATAAGTTTTGCTTTTAACGCAATACCAGTCTATATAAAATAATGACAAATTTCATCTGCAGTTAACCGTATTTGCTAGTTAATTTAAGCAATAACAAACTATAAGATAAAAAAATTTATGCCGGTCACAAAAAACACCAAGTTTAAAGTACGGAAAAATCGGGATGAATGATCTTTTTTACTCCGCAAACACAACACATTTAAAAAGATATTATAGTTAACAGAATTATTTATTTGAGAAAATGTAGGTGCTGTTATCTACATTTTGAACAAAAATTATCCTAAAAGCCCATTCCGTTAAACAAAATACCCCTCAATACTCTTTATATTTTCAAGCGGAATTTAAAAAGCAGACAAATGAATAAATATTTCAGCAAACAGGCTTTAAAGAATGATATAGCGATCCTGAAAGGGGCCCTTGCAGGGTTCTCCGATGATAAGGCAATGAAACTTAGTGCCTCCCTGGCGTATTATACTGTTTTCTCACTGGCACCTTTGCTCCTGCTTGTTATTTCACTGGCGGGTGCATTTTTGGGCAGGGAAGCTATTCAGGGGCAGGTTTTCTCTGAAATAAACGGACTTGTAGGCAATCAGGCAGCAAAACAAATCCAGGACATGATTAAAAATCTTGAGATTTCAGGACAAACCACAATTTCTGTTATTATTGGATTTGTAACCCTGATTGTTGGTGCGACATCCGTATTTGGAGAAATGCAGGATTCTATCAATACCATATGGAAAGTAAAGGCCAAACCGAAAAGGGGATGGGTAAAACTTATAAAAGACAGGCTGTTATCTTCCTCCCTTATTGTAAGTATAGGATTTCTGCTGATCGTATCCCTGATGGTTAACGGAGCCTTGCTGGCCCTCAGCGATAAACTGAAAAGCTTTTTCCCGGATATAACAATATTCGTATTTAATATTATCAATGCGGCAATCAGCTTTATTGTTATTACTGTTCTTTTCGGAGTAATTTTCAAAGTTCTGCCCGATGTGAAGATCGGGTGGAAAGATGTAAGAGCTGGAGCCATTTTCACGGCCGTCCTGTTCCTGCTGGGCCGTTTGGTAATCGGCATCTACATTGAGAAAACAAGCAGCGGCTCTGCCTACGGGGCAGCGGGTTCGCTCATTGTGATCCTCTTATGGGTCTATTATACAGCAGCGATTTTATACTTCGGCGCTGAATTTACGCAAGCCTATGCCTCATTTACCGGAGCAAAAATAAAACCGGCAGACTATGCCGTTCATATAGAACAGAAGGAAACAGAGAAAGACGTAGACGTTCTGCCGCCCCAGAATACTCCGCAGACATAACAAATCTTATTTATTTTCCCGAAAATCAGGACGTCTGGCCTGTTATAAAGCGAAGGAATACATATTAGCTAAATTGCGGTATGCAGGCATGTTTATGGATATCAAACAAGCCTGCATCAGCATATTTGTGTGAGTGCCGGGCAAAGCCTTATTCCTACTTTTGATCCGGCGCTTTTCCAATCAGATCCATGAACTGATCCAGTTTTGGAGTAATGATGATCTGGGTACGCCTGTTTTTAGCTTTACCTTCAGGTGTACTATTATCTGCCACAGGATTATATTCGCCACGACCACCGGCTGTTAAACGTTTAGGTTCAACTCCGTAATTATTTTGCAGGGCCTGGACCACCGACGATGCCCTTAAAGCACTCAGGTCCCAATTATTACGTATATTTTTCTGAGAAATAGGTACATTGTCTGTATTACCTTCTATCAGCACATCGTAACTGCTGTAGTCCTTAATAATTTTTGAGATTTTGCTCAATGTTTCTCCCGCCCTGTCTGAGATCTCATAGCTGCCGGATTTATATAACATATTGTCTGAAAGTGAAATATAAACCACTCCTTTCAATACCTGTACGTCAACATCCTTCATCTCCTGCTGACTTAAAGAGCGGGTTAAGTTATTGGTTAAAACCATATTAAGTGAGTCGCTCTTGTTCTTGGCATTCACCAGTTGCTGAATATATTTATTGGAGCTGTTGATCTCATCAACCAGTTTTGAGATATTTACATTTCCCTGGCTGGTAGAATTTAAACATTTATCGAGTGCGTCCTGTAACGACTTTACATTCGCTTTTTGCGAAGCGATCTGATCTTCCAGATTTGATACCCGGTTGGTGGAGATTTCGAGATTACGTTCTGTTAACAAGTATTTCCGGCGAAGATCACGGGTGTTACTGTCAAGCTTATTGTAAGTGGTCTGCAATGCTTCATATTTTTTCGTGCTGACACAGCTTTGGGCTAACACTGCTACAGTGAGGAGCGCAAATATGGATATTCGGAATTTCATATCTTATTACTTTATTAAAATATTTTACAATAATGATTTAACTAATAAGTTTTCAGAAAGTTTTGTTTCCTGAAAGCTCCATCAACAGAATCCTATATCTTTCATGAATACAGTTTTCAGTTTGTGAATCAGAAAAATGTTATTACTTTCAAAAACAAACCAATGAAATACATTTTGAACTGCAAACATAAATCCTTTAAAAATCTTGTATTAAGTAAGTATGTATTCCAAAAAGTTCATGATCCGGTTAACAGGTGGTAAATATAAGGTTTTAATTGTATTATGGATGTTTCCCATTTCTGTTCTGGCACAAAACGGACCTAATACCCTTCCACAGAACAATGCAGTAAAAGATACTGCCCGGCAAACCGATCTAATAGACATTGCAAAAGAGTTGTTTCATATCCACCCGCAGAAAATACGGGAAGAGCGCGACAAGAAGATCTACTTTTCGATCCTTCCGGTCAGCACGACGGTTCCCGGGGGTAGCGGCAGGGCTTTGATAACCAGCACCACGGCTGCCACTTATTTAGGTTCACGCAGAACTACGAATCTCTCGAGCGCCACATTTGCCCCTTACTGGAACTTCAAAGGCCGCTTTGGCTTACCATTACGTTCAAGTATCTGGTTGCCGGATAATACCTGGAATATTCAGGGCGATATCCGGTTCATGGTATATCCTCAGTATACCTGGGGCTTGGGCAGCAACCGTACCTATGATGAGAAGCTCCTCGTTGATTATAAATATATCCGCTTTTATCAAAGTGCACTTAAAAGGATCAAGCCATACTTCTTTGCCGGCATGGGCTACAATCTGGACTACCATTTTAATATCAAAAGCGATGACGAAAATATTGATCTGAAACAGTACACCGGTTATGAGTACGGATTAGACCGGAATTCTTTTTCTTCGGGATTGAGCTTTAATTTACTTTACGACACCAGGAACAATTCCATCAATCCCCTGCCCGGATCGTATGCAAACATAGTATACCGGATCAATCCCGCTTTCCTGGGAAGTAATGACAGTTGGCAGTCATTGTATCTGGATCTAAGGAAGTATGTGCCTTTAAATCCTTCAGAAAAAAATCAGCAGAACACGTTAGCTTTCTGGTCGTATTTCTGGACAGCATTAAATAATGGCATTCCCTATCTGGATCTGCCGGCAACAGGATGGGATTCCTATAACCGTTCAGGAAGGGGTATTGAGCAAAACAGGTACAGGGGCAAGAGTCTTTTATATATGGAAAGTGAATACAGGCGTGATATCACCAGGAATGGTTTGTTAGGCTTTGTTGTTTTTGCCAATGTAAACACGGTAACCGGCTCAGGAACATTTTTTTCCTCCTGGCATCCTGCAGCAGGAACAGGTCTGAGAATCAAATTTAATAAAGGATCCAATACTAATATCGGTATTGATTATGGCGCCAGCAAGGGATACAGTACGGTGATGTTTAATCTGGGAGAAGCCTTTTAAACTTCCTTTTTGTTTTAGTCCTGTTCTTCCGTTACATTCGTAATATACCCGGAGGCAGGCAGGAAAATGCATATACCCTTCAAAAGCAGCTTCGGATCATTACCGTCTGTAATTCCGTTATTTCATACACTCTTTTTGTATATTAAATAAAAATTCAAAAAGGTTAGTTTCAGTTGGTATTTGCAGCTTCTTTCTCAGCCTGTATCTGCTGATTTCGACCCCTCTTACCGAAATAGCCATCAATTGTGCGATTTCTTTGCTCGATAAATTCATAATAAGGTAAGCACACAATTTCAGTTCCGGCTGATTGATGCTAGGGTACCTTTCCTTAATTACTCTTAAAAAGTCTGAATGGACTTTATCAAAGTGGATGGAGAATTGTTCCCATTCTTCATTTATCTTTTTCTCTTCAGTCAGAAGCCGGAGTACCTTTTTTATCTCTACTGCCTCGATCATGTCCCTTCCTGATTTATTCAATCGCTGGAGCGCTTCTTTAACCTTCAAAAGAAATTCCTTTTTCTGAACAATGTTTAAGGCTGCAGATGCCAGTTCAGAAGCAGCATGTTCAATTTCCGCCTGTAATTTTTCATTTTTGAGATTAATAACTTCCTTTTCAGCTATTTCCAATTCTAACTGATGTAAATAGGCGATATGCCTCTGCTCCTCTTCGTTTTTTTGTTTCTGAATCAGAAGTTCTTTCTCACGCTTTTCAATATGCCTCATTTCCTGATTCTTATAGAAAAAATACAACAGAGAAACAAACAGGATTAAATATAATATGTAAGCCCACATCGTCTGATACCATGGCGGATTAATAGAAAAGGAATAGCCGGAAATTGACGATTCATTATTTTGATGATCTCTTGCTTTAACCTTAAACGTGTAAATACCCGCCGGAAGATTGGTATAATCCTTCTCCTGCCTTTTTGACCAATCAGACCACTCTTCATCAAAACCTTCCAAAAGATAACTGTATTCAACATTGGATTGCTCCTCGAATACAGGGGAGGAATATTCGAAGTGCAGGGAGTTCCATATATGGCTCAGGGACGGCATAGTAACGGCGGTTTGCGTCTTGTTGTCGTTAACATTGCCAAAATAACCTCCATAAAGCAGGCTGTCGGTATTCGCTTTGGCTTTGACCTTTCTAATGTAAACCCTTAGCGGACGGATATTTTGCTTATACTTAGCATAGTTTATATGGTAAAAACCTTTCTCGCTGCCTACAAAGATGTTATAATTGTTTACGGGATATACGTTTTCGAAACCGCTCAGGATCCTGTTATTTAATTCGGGGAAATTAATAATAACCGGCTTTGAAGAAAAGTCTGCCACACCTACACTTTTTCCCTCAACAAACCAGATGTTTCCCGAAGGGTCTTCTTTTAAATACCTCAGGCTTCTTTCACCGAAGATCTTTTTAAATTCAGCGGAGGGCCGAAACCGGTCTGTTTTCTCATTATATTCATAAATACCCTTTTCGGTAGCAATTACTACCCGGTTCTTTACTTTAAAAACAAAATTATTAAGAGTGGAGGGCAGGCCCTGTTCCCGGGTATAGGTTTCAACTGCCGGATTACCGGGTTTTATTTTATAAACGCCGCGATAGGGATGCGAGGTCCAGATCACATTATTCTTATCAATTTCAAGAAACCGGGCCGACTCGTAATATTTGCCAATATTTCCTTTATCAATAAAGATATTTTGTTTGTTTTCGAATAAGGTAACTCCGTAATAATTACCTGCTGCAATCAAAGATAAACCTGTTTTATTAACGAAAGGCTGAAAGATCCAGAAACCGGTGGTATTACTTATGAGCCGGAGTTTATCGTTTTCTATCTGAAACAAGCCGTCGTCTTTTCCTGCCAGCAATGCATTATTTACTGCAGCTAAATGCCATGACTGGCCTTCTGAAATAATTTTGAAATTATTTTTCACATAACTTAAATCGCCGGTGTTATTAACCGGCAACTGGTAAATACCGTTGGTTAATGCAAAGTAGAGACTGTTTTTATATAATATGGCTGAATAGCCTCCTCCATCTTTAAAAACCAATGGATTGATGTGTTTAACCGCGTTATTATAGGCAATAAAGTCGATACCATTATCTAACCCCAGCCAGACGTTATGGTTGACATCCAGAAAAAGACTCCTGACATTGCTGTTCTGAAGCCCTTCTTTCTTTGAGATATTTTCAATAACGATACCGTTCCTGTCAACCTGGTAAACTCCGTTGATATAGGTGCTTATTAAAAAATTATGATCGCCCAATGCAATGGAACCTGAAAAATGCTGCTGGTTATCGGCCGAAAAGCCAGATAACTTCCAATATTTTAACTTATTTCCGGATAACAGATACAGTCCGTTTTTTGCTGTTGTTACCAGACTGGTGTCTTTACCGAAAGGAGACACTGAAGTAATGTAGAAACCATCAGGCAGTACTTTTTTTTCTATCAAAGACTGCCACCTGCCGTTTTTAAAGGTAAGTACTCCCTTCTGTTCATCGTGGGCAATCAACTGATCCTGGTATAATCCCAGAAAAAGCCACGACGACCAGGGGGTATATACGGTAATTTTATGATGGCTGTACCTGAATATTTTATTGCGGGAACGAAAGAAAACATCATTCCCATAACTTACAATATCCCATATATCCGAGAATTCGCGATCTGCCTCAGGCAGCAGGTTTTTTATAGAAGTAAATGCCAGTTGTCCGTTTTTTGATGAGGAAAAGTAACCTATCTCATCCTGCCCTCCGATGTATAGCCTGTTATCTTTTCCGAATTCAATTGACCATACAATAGTTTTATTGGGAAGGGGATACAACTGCCAGGTGGCCCCGTCAAAAACCAGCAGCCCTTCATTATTGGCAAAATACATTCTTCCCTGGGCATCCTGCCTGATCTTCCAGTTTTGAGTGCCGGCATTATATTGTCTTTTTTCAAAATTAATGGTTTCGCGCTGGCCAATATACGCCTGTGAGAACACTTCCTGTGTTCCCGCAAGGATTAACATGAAGAAGAAAATTCGTAAAGACATAGGTTTATGTTGGAGTCTCAACATATTTTATAATTGATTAAGATAAAACGAATATCAGTGTTTTAAATGATTTTTTAAAACTGTGTGGTAGTGATGTAGTCGCATATTTCATTTACAACCTCCTCATAGCATACATTTGAACTGTTAAACCTAATGCTTCTGCAATTTTTTAATTTCAATAATCAGAATGCTCATGAAAAATTTAAACTTAAATATACTTCCGGTGTTTCCACCCTGATCTTTAACATTCCTTTTATTTCGCAACCAATTAATTATACCTGATTAAGCATTTCTAAACAACATCAATGGAATAAATTCTATTAACCAAAAAATTAAACCACATGCAATTAAAACTTAAGTTTTGCACAGGCATTGCTTTTCTTTTGTGTTTTATAAGCTTAGCCTATGCTCAGAACGTTCGCTTAAACGGCAAAGTAACACAAAAATCGACAGGCGAAGCTTTGCCAGGGGCCTCTGTATCAGTAAAAGGCACCACTACCGGCACCGTTACAGATGCAGCCGGCAATTACAGTCTTCTTATTCCATCAAACGGAGGCACCATAACCGTATCATTTATAGGAATGACCACCGCAGAAAAAAAAGTTACCCAGGGCGGGATACTTAATTTTGTATTAGAAGATGATGCCGGCAATATTCTGACAGAAGTAGTGGTGGTAGGCTACGGAACGCAAAAAGTGACCAAGGTATCGGGCGCTATATCGACTGTTAAAAGTGCAGATATTCAAAAGCTGACACCGGTACGCGCAGAAGAAGCTTTGCAAGGACAGGCATCGGGGGTAACAGTCATTCAAAGTGGTTCGCCGGGTGCCGCACCTACTGTGCTGGTAAGAGGCATTCCTTCTTTTTCGGGGACGGACCCTGTTGTTATTATCGACGGCGTACCACAATCATTAACAGATTTCAATTCGATCAATCCTGGTGACATAGAATCGATTAATGTACTTAAAGATGCCGCAACCACTGCCATATATGGTGTAAAGGGTGGTAATGGCGTCATCGTAGTTACAACTAAATCGGGCAGGAAAAATGAAAAAACCGAACTGACTGTCAATAGCAACTATGGTGTACAACAGGTGTCGCGCTACATAGGCGTATTAAATGCAACAGAGTACGCCGCTATCGTTAATGAGGGTAGCGTAAGTGCGGGGG
>JAATFW010000061.1 GCA_015654985.1 Sphingobacteriales bacterium
AATTTCCGGTTATACGTATTCTTTAAAGAAAACTTGTTCTTCCCGAAAGCATAGGCCATATTCAGACTTCCGCCCAGGGTAGTGGTAAAGGCATAATCCGTCCCCTTATAATCCTGAACTGTGGGGTAATACTGGTCATCCTGGTCCGCTTCCTGCTCATTCCGGTAGGTTAACGCCGCTACCAAACCAAAGCGGGTATCTTTAATCGGGATCGTCCTTCCAAAGCTCAACTGGTACGTTTGAATGGGTTTGGCGGTATACCTGTACATTTTCCAGTTTACCGGGATGCTGCTTAAAAAAGATGCTGCTTTCTGTCTCGCCTCTGCATTTGCAGAGGCGGGCTCGAAGGAAGGTAACATCTCAATGTATTCCTTAAATGTCATTCCTGAAGGCTTATCATAGCTGTCATCCCCGAAGCCAAAATAAGCATACTTACTTCTTTCCAGTCCGATAAAATCTTTCCCGGTTGCCCTGGAATTATAGCCGGAGCCGATATTTATCTGGAAAAAGTTTTCATCAGGAATATCTTTGGTATATACCTGTACCAATCCCCCGGTAAATTCTCCCGTGAGGTCGGGAGTAGCGGTTTTGTTGACCACTATATTATCCAGCAACGCGCTTGGGATCATATCAAAGGCAAAGTCCCTTCGGTTCGGTTCGCTGCTCGGAAGCGGGGCATCGTTCAGATACACATTATTGTACCGGTCACTTAATCCACGTACCACTACATATTTGTTTTGTGAGATCTGAACCCCGCTTACACGTTTCAAAACCTGGGCGGTATTATTATCCGGGGTCCGGCTGATTTGTTCTGCTGTAATCCCATCGGTCATCCCCGCGCTGTTTTTCTGACGGGCATAAAGGCCTTCAATAGACGCACGGCGGTAACTGGAAGTAACCACTACTTCACTGAGTGATTTAGAATCCGTTTTTAATAATACGTCCAGAGGAGTATTCCTGCCAGCCTGAACCGTTACTCCGGTAATCCTCTTAGTCTGATAGGAAATATAGGTCACTTCAATCGTATAGTTTCCGGGCGGAAGGCTCAGCAAATAAGTGCCGTCGGCACCGGCGTGGACAGTGCGGTTTATCTCTGCCACTTTGATGGTGGCTCCAGGGAGGGTTTCCCCTTTATCATCCAGTACCCTTCCTGATATTTTACCGGGTTCTTCCTGTTTCACACGGCGGTTATGCTGCTCCTGGCTTTCTATCCTGATGGTTACTTCGTTGCGCAATACCTGGTAATCAACAGGCAGTTCTTGACGCATCTTCTGAAGCACTTCAGGGACAGAGGCGTTCGTAATTTTCAGATTCTGTACGATCAGTTTTTTTGCAGCTTCTTTATCGTAAAAGAAGTCGTAATCCGACTGTGCCTTTAATGTAGCGATTACTTCATATAAAGTAGTTTTAGTGATATTAAGATTAATGGCGGTGACGGGTTTGCTTCCCGCAGACTGGGCAACGGCAGGCCGGGCCAGCAATGCCGCCAAAATAAAAACATTCAGCAGTAAGCGCTTCTTTTGTAAATGAATATCTATTTTTGTAAATACAAACATAAAATTTGGATAGATTAATACTATTCGGTTTTAGGGAATGTCATTGGTAGTGACATTCCTTTTTTTTGTTAATTAATTATTTATGTATTTCAGATAGAATTTTTCAGTCCGTAACTACATAACTTTTTTCTCCTTTCTTCTTAAATTTTAAACCGTGAATAAATAAGATCCGACGAAGGGTTTCATCCGGGTTGTTGCGGAACCAGGACCCGGTGATTGTTTTATCAGATAACATCGTTGTATCTGTTAATGTGATGGAAATACCAAATGCTTCCCGAAGACGGCTTAATACATTGCGTAAAGAAACGTTTTCGAAAACAAGTTTACCGCTGGTAAACTGTTCCTGCATGCCCGAAACGTCAACCGGGCTGATCGTAATATTTCTGTTTAACAGATTATACTCGAGTACCTGCCCGGGTGCCAGCGCATTCTGCGTAATAGCCGATGCTACCCGTACACTTCCCCTTACCAGTAAAATCCTGACCTTTTCCTCGTTTCTATACGCTTCTATATTGAAAGCAGTTCCGAGTACCCTGGTGGTGAGGCCCCCGGCATGTACTTTAAAGGGCTTCGCAGCATTATGAGCAACATCAAAATAAGCCTCCCCTGTTAAAGTCACCTCACGGGTAGTATCACCAAAATGCTTTTTGTCGTATTTTAGTCCGGCGCCCGGGTTCATCCAGATGGATGTACCGTCTGAGAGCTGCACCTTTTTCAGGTTCCTGCCAGTATTCATTACGATTTCATAAGCGGGCTGCCGCGCCAGCTTTTCGCTGTGCTCTTTTACCAGATATAAAGCGCTGACAATACCAGAGAACAGCAGGATACTGGCGGCCATCTTTAAGAATTGAGGCAGGTTTCTTCTCACCGGCTTCGGACTTTCCTTTTGTTCAATGTTTCCCATTAAATCAGAATAGAAATTCTCTTTGTGAGAACTATCGGAAGATATTGCAGGAGACTGGTGCTCCTGATCACTGATATATTCATCAAAAATACGCATGTCGTCTCCTTCGAAATATTCCTGAACCTGCTTCTTTTCCCAACGGCTGCTTTGTCCTTCAAAATATCTCTTTAAAATCTCTTTGTTCATTCTCTTTTAATTGACTGAGTGTATTATTAAAATCACTGTTTCATTCATTTTTATATCTCCCTCTCTTTCTATATAATCCCGAAAATCATTAAACTCCCTATCCTGTCTGAAAATATTTTTTGCTTAAGGGAGGTATTTTTCTCCGGGAGAACCTCTGCAATTGCTCATGATGGTTTCTCCGATAAATATTTTAACAGGGGATAGGGAATTTTAACTTTTTAAGGATTATATATAGAGGGGGACCAGTTAAATATGATACGAGCTAAAGGGTTTTGTCATCCTGTTATCCTGCTTCTGGCAATAGTATTGGCAATTTATTCCTGTAAAAAGGAAAAAGAGCCGGAATTAATATTACCTGAAAGCAATCAGTGGATCCTGGATAGTATGAAAGTTTACTACTATTGGAATGAACAGTTGCCGGCAAAGCCTGAAGCCGGAAACAGCGGTACTGCTTTTTTTAAGTCCCTGCTCTATTCTGCCGACCGCTTTTCTTACATTGAAAACCCTGACGAACCCAGAACAGAGTATTCTTCTTTCGCATGGTATGGTTTTGAATATGCTTTGGTACAGACAGAAAGCTTTCCCGGCAGGTTGTTAGGGATAATAACGCTGGTGGTCCCCGGAGGCCCTGCTGCCAAAATGGGATTAAAGAGAGGAGAGATCTTTTCTTCTGTCAATAACATTGAAATTACAAGCAGTACAGCAGATGATATAAATAAGGCGCTGAAACTGGGGAATGGAGTACAGATTAAACTGGTCTCCATTGATGAAAATGCATTAAAGGAAGGCCCATCGGTCCTGATTAATTACTCACGCTTCAGCGAAAAACCCGTATATATGACCCGGGTGTTTGCAAATGGGGTCAAAAAAACAGGATACATTTTCTACAATTTGTTTGACGGTAATTCTGACTACAGTATGCTTGATTCGCTGGCTAAACTTAAATCTGAAGGAATTTCAGATATTATTCTCGACCTGCGGTATAATCCTGGCGGAGATGTCTCTTCCGCAGCAAAAATCGCCGCGGTCCTTTCTGATACCAAAGCGGAACAAACCTTTGTGATCTATCAGGCTAATAAAAACGGAGGACATATTGTCAGCTCCTTCCAGAAAACAATGAATGAAAACAGCTATCAGCCGCAATCATTCTCAGCACTAAAAAGCAGTCAGCTCCGGCTTGACAAAGTCATTTTGCTGACAACCGGGGCCACCGCATCTGCCGCCGAGCTACTGATTAATAATTTAAAACCTTATGCCAATGTGGTTCAGATAGGCCAGACTACCATCGGAAAAGATATGGCCAGCTTCGCCATAAACGACCAGAGGGTACCTAAACAGATCAGTTATGTCCTGCATCCGCTCATCTTTAAACTGTATAATGCAAGCGGACAGGGCGATTATAGCAATGGTCTTGCCCCTGATTATACTGCAGATGAATTTTCTGCATTACCGTTAAAACCTTTTGGAGATGAACAGGACCCTTTAATCCGTAAAGCGCTTGAAGTAACAGGAATCAAAACGACCAGTTCCTCTTTAAAAGTAAGCAGTTCCCTAATCAAAGGAGAACCCGGATTCAGTTCAACGGAACAGAGAAGCAGGGAGGCAAGGCCTGCTGAGTTACCAATAAAAATGAGTTACAGAAAAATGGAGAATAACAATTGACGCACTTCTACCGTGGAGTATAAAAGGCTCTTAAATTATGAGATTCACGATGTTTTGGTAACAAATGCGGAGTAATCAGCAGTTCGGCTGTGTGCATCTTTGCAGGATTAACAAAACAAAATATGAAAAAGTTGATTGCTTTAAGCTTAGCCTTATGCTTTGTCGCCGTTACCCTGAGTGCTCAACAGGATTCAGTAAAGACAGACGGCGGTTTACAGGAACCACGTGCCTGTCATTTCCAGGTTAAACAGGCCTTTGAAGTGGAAAGCCTGGTGCCTATGTACCTTACCGGGGGATACCATCTTGGTTTGGGATACCGGTATAATAAATGGAGAGTAAGGGTGAGCGTGATTAACGGAGGTGATTATAATGCGGAACCTGCAGGACTGAAAAACAACAAAGACGAGTTCAAAAGGTATTACAAAACTTCGCCGGGCGTTTTCCTGGGATATAACATCTGGCAAAATATTGATATCTACACCTACATAGAATTCCACACCTTTTCTATTGAACAGAAAAGTACGGGAATTAAAAAAGATCTGTACAGTACCGATTTTGGCGGAGGTATCGGTTATCAGTTATTTATCGGGCCCTGGTTTTATATTCAGCCGGCGGTTCACCTTTATCTGAGGGGAGAACATTCGGTTAATTTTGGCAGTTCCTCTTACCACATTCCGGGGGCTGATTTTTCGCCGGTACTGAGACTCGGAGTAAGGTTATGGAAGGAATAATAACTTAACCTTAACAATTCCTTATTACGGAACATTTACTTTTGCATGCATAACCACCGGGACAAATACAATTAAAGAAAGAGGCATCTACTGACGCAGCCTCTTTCTTCATGAGAGATGATTAATGTCATGGTATGGTAAGAGTTGGCAGACATAAGTTGCATTCGCACGCATATATCCTGTAAACATTTTCTAAGTTTGTAAAAATAAAAGAGACTGAATGCATGGACAGGCTCAGACAGTCGGTTACTTCAATGATAGATCTGGATGAACAGGAATGGGAAGAATTAAGTTTTTTTCTGAAGCCAGTGCTCCTGAAAAAGAATGCTTTTCTTCTGGAAGAAGGGCAGACCTGCGATTTCATCGCTTTTATTGAACAGGGCCTGATGGTATATCTCCGGCCTTTACAAGATGGTAAGCTAATCACTACAGACTTTGCCATGGAAGGCAATTGGGTTACCAATAATCAGAGCAGGCTGAGCAGAAAACCTTCGCTCATTTATATTAAAGCCATCACCGACTGCAGCCTGGAGCTCATTAAAGCGGACGACCTCGAAGCATTGTACGACCGGATTCCAAAACTTGACAGACTTGGCAGACTTTTGATGGAGCAGGCCTTTATAAAAATAGCACAGCACAGTATTGAACTTCAATCGCTGACTGCCAGAGATCGTTACGTTCTTCTTATGAAACAATATCCTCAGGCGCTCTCTAAAATTCCGCTATATCACCTTGCCAATTACCTTGGGATCGCACCGAAATCGCTGAGCAGGATCCGGAATGGAATTTCAAAGGGTTAGGAGATGTATACTGGTTCATAGAAGTTCTCCAGTTAGAGGTGCATTCTCCGGGATCCTGCCGGGTACAGGCATTCATCGGCGCTGGCTTCCCTGTTAACACAGGATAGAAAACTTAACATAATGATAATATTAAATCAATTAAAAATTAATGTAATATTGTAATGTGATTTATTTGGTAAAATCGGTTGATAAACAGTCTATAACGATTAGAATTTCAAAAAACGGTTCATAAATAAGCTTATCCGGTACTTTTAGGAGTTCCAAATACTGAACTTAGTAAAAGCGTCCTCATGAATATTCTAAATAATAAACACAAGGAAATAAATTATTATTAACGCATATTTATTAAAATGAAAAAAGGAAAAATAAAAAAACTGGAAAAGAAAGCCGGAAAGGTCTTCCGCAAAGAGCTGGAAGACATTCTTGCCGGAGAAATAAAAACAGCAGTTGAAAAAAACGGCTTTGAATCAAAAAAAGCCGGAAAAGAAATTAAAAAAGCAGCAAGCCTGATTGCAAAAAAACTAGCAGAGAAAGCCGAATTCAGCAAACCGAAATCAGAGAAAAACGAAGCAGAGACAGGATCCCCCGCTGCAGGTACTGAAGTGAAAAAAACTGCGACAAGGAAGAATACCAATACAGAAGTTGTTCCGCAAGCCCCGAAGAAAGAAAATAAAACACCTGTGAGCACAGCCAGAAAAAGAGGCCCGGCCGCTGAAAAGGGCACTGTAAGAACAAAAGCAGCCAGTCCTAAAGTTGATAAAGCACCATCAGATTTTGTTGAAGGCAATACCGTTACACCGGAGCCGGCTATATAACAAAAAAAAGGACTGCATCTCTGCGGCCCTTTTTAATCATTAATTTAAAAAGAACTATTATTGACCGGATAATTGAATGTTTCGAAAATGGATCAGATGCATTCAATTATATCGGTTAATGATGCAGAGGAAGGAATCGAACCTTCTTTAATGCTACCTGAATCAGCACTCTGCTTTTAAAACTTCGGGGCAAAGTTAATAGCTCTGACTGCTTAAATACAGAACAATCAATCATTTAATAATTTTATAATAATTTCTTATCACTGGCGGAGGCATTTCATCAGTTTATCATTCTGCGCTTAAATAAACCGGCTTTTATACTCCGGCACCCGGGTTTGCCCGATTGGCAGAAACTTCATAATTTCATGTCGTAGAATTAATATCAACTTAAAATGACGGCCTTATATTAGTTTAGTACTCCTTTCTTTAGTTCATTAATATGTTAACCCAGAGCTGCAGCAAATGAAAAGTATGGAATTCTCAAAATCAGATTTTGATTTTTTTTACCACTGTCCAAAGGAGAAGCTCGACGGGGAAATATCCCGTTTGAATATCAGGCTTAAATTACAGGACAAGCCTCAGACTGAGCAGGAACAGAAATCTTACCAGGAGTGCATTGACCAGATCGCCATATTGAAAAGTATCAGCCAGTTAAGACAGGGCAAATTAGACCCGGAAGAGTTTGCACAAAAGGTAAAAATAGCCTGACTAACACCAAGTTGTCAGGGACACCATGCCGTCTTCGTAAAACACTCCCATGGCAGGTAAAGTGAAAAATTACCGGATCTAAACGTTTTCTTTCACGGTTATTCATTAAAAAATTATGACCAGAATCACAAAACTAAGTGTACTACATACACTAAGTTTTATTTACCTTTAAAGACTTATTTATAAACAATATATGATACTTATAGCAGACGGCGGATCAACCAAGACGCACTGGTGTCTCACTGATCAAAACAACAATTCAGTTGACTTCTATTCAGAAGGTTATAACCCCTATTATGTGAATGAAAATTATATCGTTCCTTCTTTAAAGCAGGTCCTTCCCGCTGATTTTAAGCCTGACCAGGTATCGGAGCTCTATTTTTACGGCGCGGGGGTACATAATGAAGAAAAGGCAGCTATTCTCAAAAATGCATTCCAAACGGTTTTCAGGAATGCAGTGATTGCTATTGAGCATGATTTGCTGGCTGCATGCAGGGCACTTCTCGGGCATAAAGCCGGATTTGCAGCCATACTTGGAACAGGAACCAACACCTGTTTGTATGACGGAACAAACGTTAGTTATAATATTGACTCTGCCGCTTACATCCTGGGAGATGAGGGAAGCGGATGCTATATGGGCAAACAACTGCTAAAAGATATTATAAGAAATACCGTTCCTCCTGAAATCAAAAAGAGGTTTAATGACAAATATAAGCTGAGTGAGCATGAGATCATGGATAATATTTATACTAAACCACTTGTAAGCCGGTTTTGCGCAGGGTTTACTAAATTTTTTGATGATAATATGGACAGTGAGTATTGCCGGGACCTGGTTAAGAACTCATTCAGGGATTTTTTTAATAACCTTGTGAGCCTTTATCCGGGATATAAAGATACTGAGTTTAACTGCATCGGTTCTGTTGGTTTTTATTTTCAGAGCATCCTGAAAGACGTTGCAGAAGAATTTGGAATGAAAACAGGTGTTATTCTTCAGTCTCCAATTGACGGATTAAAGCGTTATCATGCGATGGGCAATGCATCAGAGGTGAAGGCTTAAATATATTCCAGAAACCTGAAGCATATCTCTTAAAAATCATTGGCTGATATAGAATCTTCTGCACGAATCGCCGGGGAGATTTTATATCAGCCACAATATTCATCTTGTTCTGCACAGGGTTAAACGTTCAACCCCGTGGCTTCAAGCATTAAATAATGCAGGTCTGTATTTTTAACAAAGGGTTTTAAAAGTTCGCTTCCCGGGCCGTACGCAGCTACCTCTACATAATCGGCCGAATGCTCCATACTTCCCCAG
>JAATFW010000176.1 GCA_015654985.1 Sphingobacteriales bacterium
ACCCCGATACTATCAGGATAAAATGTCTAAATAAATTTAGACAAAAGTTCCGACTTTGATGAGACTCCCATTTTCTGATAAATGCTCTTCAGATGATGATTAATGGTATGAACAGAAAGAAACATCTTATCCGCCATTTCCTTATACGAAAGCCCCTCTTTAACTAATTGCATCAGTTCATGTTCCCGCTTTGTTAGTTTTTGAGTTATTCCTATATGGGTATCAGACGAAATGCTTAAGTGATCAATAAGCGGCAGCGCAGCTATTGGCGAAATAAATGCACCAATTGTAATGGTGTCTACAATGGCATCATTAATTTGCGAGAGCTTGGAAGTTTTGAACATAAAGCCGCTGGCACCTTTCTTTAATGATTCCAAAATATAATTCTTCTCGGCAAAACCACTAAGCATCAGAATCTTTACTGCCGGAAACTGATTCCTTATAAGATCTATAGTATCAATGCCCGATCTGCCGGGCAATTTTATATCAAGCAATATCAGATCCGGAATTTCCTTGAATTTATGCCGGTTCACATTCTTCTCGAACTCTTCTGAAGACGCGCAAGTAAATATTATTCTATGCCTGCAGAAATTCGACAAATAATCTACTACATTCTTCATCAAAAAAATATTATCCTCAATTAATCCTAAATTGTACATTTTATGATATAATTAGTCATTTAGATTATATTTTCCATATGGCAGAAATATTTTAATTTTGGTACCCTTGCCCATTTTGCTTGATACATTGATCTTTCCTCCGTGCATTTCTATAAAGTTTTTTACAATCGACAACCCTAATCCGCTCCCCGAAATAAAGCTTACATTTCCTCCGCGGTAATACGAGTCAAAAACATGTGGCAAATCAGCCTCCGCTATACCTATCCCCTCATCTGAGATGGTTACCGTAGCTCCTGCTTCATTGTATATAATTTTAGCCTCTACTTTTACAGGAGCTCCCGAATATTTTATAGCATTATTGAACAAGTTGATAAAAATGTTCTTAAGCAACAAACCATCTGCATTCAATCCGGGCTCTGCTTTTCCTTCCGGTACCGACGACGTAACTTTTATAATATCGCCATAGAGAAGATTGAAATCAGCAGCAATTTGGAGAACTGTTTCCGTCAGGTTAACTTTACCTAAATTCAGCAGATTAATACTCTCCAGTCTATTCATTAAACTAAAGTTTTGAATCATATCATTTATCATATCGATGTGATTATAGATCACATTGAAACGTTCTTTGAAGGACGCATCTGACTGCATGATCCTGTTAAAGTGCAGTTCAAGCATTTCAACAGTTGTTGATACAATAGAAAGAGGATTAAGAAATTCATGAGTAATTACAGAGATAAGTTTGGTTTTTATTCCATTCACTTCTTCCAGTTTGTCGATATTCATACTTAATCGTTTCTGAACATTTTTTAGTCGCGTAATATCGGTGATAAGCAGTGCAATCTTTTTTTGATTATCCTTGAAACTGATGATATTAATATCTATCTGGTACCATTTTTTTGTACCTTTTCTTTCAACCGGATATTCAATACTTGCCGGAAAATGTGTTTTCCTGACTTTAAGCACAGCTTTTAATAAATTTTTTCCAAAGAAATCCACATTTTTACCCACCAGATCATATAAAGGTGCCGGAGTTATATTATACCGTTTCCCAAGTACATTCTGTATAATAAGGCCATCATCGACTAAAAGAATTGTTCCGTTCAATGAATTTATAGCGGCAAGCAGTTCCTCTCTGTTTGATAACAATTCGTTGTCGAGCAGCCCCCTCTCGATACTAAGACTATAGTGAGATAAAATATCACTCAATCCGCTCAGGATGATGCCTAGATCACTCTTAAACACACTATTATATTCCTTTTCAGAAACGGACAACAGTAAAACACCCGACAATTTATACGGTTCATTAATCCTGAAGTTTAAATAGTATTCAGAAAGCCCCTCCTCATCTGTTTCTGATAACGTAATAAAATCAGGATAAAAGGGTCTTTCAGCCAGCTTTTTGATTTCAGTCTCGTGTCTCTGTAATCTGTCCTTTGCGTCTCCCTCTTTAATCTTACAGGAAGATATGATTTTTATTTCAGCTCCATCTTCAAGTACCGCCACTGCTAAGTAGTGTAATGAAACCAGTTCTGATAATTCTTCATAAAGCAGGGGTGCCATAAAATTAAAATCATTCCTCCTCAAATATTGGGAATAACATTTTTGAATGATTTCAAGAAATTTAATTCGCATAATGGCATATGGATGATAATAGCTTTTAATGTGCAGAACTTACCGCAAAAGTAAAAACTCAATATTCTTCAGAAATAACATCGCTTTCCAATTGGGGATTGCTGTCTTTTCTTCAAATAAATACCTATAGAGATTTCGTGCGAAAGACCTATACCTGAAGCAACACTTAAGGGATACTCAAACGCATATCCTATTCTGAATTTATCTCCGGCAAACATTTCAGCTATGGCCACAAGCTGATTGAAACTTATATTCTTTTCTGCTTTATGATCGGTAATACTCAAAGAAGGTCTAAAGCCCATTCCAAGCCATATCCGCTCTTTCAGCAAAACGAAAGCATTAACATCTGCAGAAACCGGCCCTCCCTGATCATGCTTTACCAGAACAGAAGGTTTCAATTTTATTTCCTCCGATAAGGGCATTAAAAACCCTATTGTAAAATAATAATGAGGTACAGGCACTGCCACTATCTGCAAGTCCCCGCCCTTTCCAAATGCCCTCCCAAGAATATTACTTACTGAAAATCCCGAAAAAAAGGAAGGAGTGGAATAATATATTCCAGCTTTCGCGTCGGGAAAAATGGCATTTCCCCGTGCCGTCCCCAGAGATGGATCTGATTGCTGAGCCGGGTCAAGCTTACTCCCATCAATCTCCGATTGCATCATTCCCACAGCTATTCCAAATGCAAGTCTGTTTTCTCTATTTACAGCCAGGCGATAGGCATACAAAGCATTCGCTTGAAACGTCTTTTGCGCTCCAATATTATCCTCTGTCAATACCAGCCCTAATCCTATTCTGGCGTCAGCCACCGAATAATCGGCTGCAAATGCAAAGCTTTCCGGAGCACCATTCAGGCCCACCCATTGATTACGTGAAAAACTATGAGCATAAAAATCTTCCTTATAACCAGCATAAGCAGGATTTACATATATATAATTAAATAAATACTGATTGATTTGCATATCTTGTTGAGCGATAATTCTAACGGGAAGAAAAAACAGGAAGAAAAAACAAACAATGGTTCTCATTGCTATTTTTTTATTAACATGATATACCCTTTACACTGTTCTGTTTTCCCGTTTCCATCCAGCAAGAGTAAGCGATAGAAATAAGTTCCTTCGTTCAGTCCCTGACCATCCCAGTCATTTTGATAATTTTGTTTATGATAAATAGTATTTCCCCAGCGATTGAAAATCCATACTTCATTGTTCCTGTAAGAATCAAGGCCCTTAATTACTAAATAATCATTTATCCCGTCGCCGTTAGGAGTAATTACATTTGGTATTTTTACAATCTGAAGGTTGCTGATATCTGTTGCTTTATTATTTAACAAATTACTCTCCTTTTCCCGGCATGATACTTCTGCTGTTTGAGTGATTATACCAGGGAAAACTGCTTTTACTTCTATTCTTAAATCAACAGTACTATGAGCAGCAACTTTACCAACCTGCCAGTTAAAAGATCCGGATTGCTGGTCAAAATGTGTCTGCCCTCTTTGAGCGTATTTAACTCCCAGAAATTGAATATTGTTTATAAATATGCTTTGAACCAAAACCTCACTGGCTTCAAAATCACTGTTATTAGTAACTTGTATATGGTATTCAAAAGGCTCACCGACAACTGCTTTCAAAGCTGCCGAGCTTATTGTTATAGCCACATCAACCAGGCTTTCGGCAATTTTGACCTCCACAGCTTCTGAGACAGGAGAAGAACACGATTCCGCGTTAAAGGCCATTACTGTATATACCCCATTTTCAGAAGCCTTAAAGTTATCTGCCATAGCATTTATTACCGGAATACCGTTTTTATACCACTGATAGGCTGCAGCACCTCTTACCGGGGCACTCAACCTGACAGATTCACCTTTATTGATCCAAATCATGTTACTTTGTCCCCTGGACATTTCGGGTAACAATACGCATAAGCAAAACCATATCTGGATATAACATAATCTTTTGAACACTTTCACTCATGAGTTCGTTTCATAACTATTCCGCTGCTATAATTACCGGCTTGCCGGGTACCTCGCTAACTTCAATTGAAACAGGTGCCGATGTCTTCTGACATTCAGAATTCAGTGCGTAACCCACCCTTACTGCAAACGACACATTCCCTGCAGTTTCTTCACTTACTGTATACGTTGCCTCTGTGGCCCCGGTAATGTCCTGGCCGTTCCTGGTCCATTGATAAGTATAACTGTAATTACCTTCGGTTCCGATAACAGCATTTAAAACAGACGTTGTTTTGTTTTGGCTGCAGATAACAGCAGACCCCGGGCGTGCAACAGTTACCAGCAGATCCGGCAAAACAAATACATTGATCTCTTCCGATTTCTCCGACTCACAGTCATGTTCATTCACTAACGACAACTGATATTTGTAATATCCTGCACCTGCCGATTGCTCCGTATAGCTGTCTTGCGGCGACAGGTTTTCCTGCACCAGTTGCAAATTTCCATTCGTTACCTTATACCATCGGTATTTACTTGCAGGAAGATTACTTTTAAGTGTGATGGTGCCGCCGAAACATACAATTCTGGCTACGTCTGTAACATTAGCAGGCGGAGCGGCAGCATTATCACTCGGCCCGCTTACCGGAGTCTGTGATTGTGCACGCGCGTCTGCCGCGATGCGGAGAAAAATTATAAGAAAAATAAATAAGGCCCGAATGTAAAACTTCTTTCTCATTGTTAATAATGCATTTTGTAATTATATTCTAATTCACCGAAGACTTTTTCAGATAGCTTCAATAGCGGGCTTTGACGGTGAAGCATAAAGATTTACATGAAATGTTTTTCTGCACAAAGAGCTAAACTGAATGTCGTCTATCGCAAAGTCATTTCCGTTAGCCTCTGTATTTTGGTTTACTATACCAATGGTGGCGGTCGTGGCAACAGCATCAGAGGTCCATCTCGTTGTATAATTCTCCCAACTCCCTACTACTGAGGTTAAAAAAATATTGCCTACATTTTTACCATTTATAGAAAATGAAAGTTTTCCGGGGTTGGATGAATTTACAGGAGCCGCCCAGATAGAAAAAACGTACGCTGTTAAAGGCTTAATGGTTATTGTTTCTGTCCACACAGTCACATTCTCGGCCTTTGCTCCATTCACCACCATCATATATCCGTTCCCTGAAGTATGATCTCCTATTTTTGAAAATCCGTCATGCACGCTTTTTGGGTTCCGTACAACAGCATAAGTACCTTCATCTAAAAGGCTGCTAACATTCCGGATATAGCTGCTTGTAAATCCAGCATAGTGATCACTGTCCTCAAAGTCACCATTTGCTACCTTATTGTCCGTTATGTTTACCACCTCCCAATAATAACTCCCTGACCGGGTAACTTTTATAGATTTCCCGGTTTCCCCGGTATTCCAGGTGTAATCAGAAAAACCCTCATCTGCATTTAATGTAACCTCCGCAGCACAAACAGAAATCGTCTCATCCTCCGTCAAATGACAATTATCATCGTTTGTACCTAAAAACAGAACGATGATAAGAACCAGCAACAATTGAGCACTCCATTGAAGAAACATATCCTACAACACCATTTTATCCTTTTTAACTATTGATTGCCCGGCTTTTTCAGCTTCACTTCCTGAAAAACTAAGTCTGAAGAAAGGATCATTAATAATTTCAATTTTGTTATTCTTTGTATCCATCATTTTAAGCTTTCCATGAAGATGAATTTCCTCTTCGAAATCGAACTCTGGCTTTAAAAGCGAAAACTTTCTGTTCAGTAAGTAAACAGTACTATTTACCTGATGAGACGCTATTGGCCCATTTGTTTTTATACTTATAAAAGTTACTCTGTTATTTGTAAAGTGGAACTGGCACAAAAAATAAGTATCATAAAGGCTGACAGTATAATATAAAACATTAACAGGAGTGGAGGGCCTCCCACCCGAAGCAAAATACAGATTATAACGCGGCTTTCCCCAGCGCCGGTAAATATCGTTTCGGGTCATGCCTATCTTTGCGAAAAGAACTTCCGACAAAAATCCGAGCCTCCTGTGATATTCATAGCCGGAACTTCTGTTATCATCCTCCAAATACGACAGATCCAGTTGCTCCCGATAAAACTTCTCCCTTACTTTATCAATAACAAGCGAGGGGAACTTTAATTTTAAAAAGTCAAAAATTGAAGAAGTAATATTCATTGCCTGTAAATTATTCCCAAAAGTTATTCAAATTGATTATTACAATGTTAAAGAAATCAAAGACCCGCCACAATCACTTAAACTAGTGGTTTTTTAAATAATCTCAGACAAACCCCGCTTAGAAAATTACTTATTTAAGTAAAGTGCTTTAATCTGTTCTTTAAATGGGAAAAGACAGAACCGGCAGCTTAATTAAAAAGGCTGTCCCTGTTTGAGGTTTATTTAAGCCTGTTATAGTTCCCTGAAGAGCTTCGACCAGAAGCTTAATAAGATATAAATGCATGCCTATTTCACTTTTTGAAATATCAAAATACTTAGGTATACTTAAAAAAATATTCTGCTGACTGCCAAACTCAGGTATCCATAAATGACTTAAAAACAAAAGTTCAACCTTGCCGCTGTATTTTTTACTGCTGATGAGGACCTGTCTGGATTTCCCTTCATTCCTGCAGGCAAATACATTTATAATTAATCCTTTAAAAATGCTGTATATGTACGATCTGCAGGAATATACCTGTAAATCTTTATTGAAATTACACCTTATAATCAGATTGAATTTATAATTAAGCTCAACTGTATGTTCCTCTATTTTCCCGATAATATCATCTAAATCAATTAACTCCATCTTATTCCCGACACCCTCTTCCTCCTTTAATATATCATTCAGGCTTTTTAATATTTTATCAAGATGTTTTGCAACCTCCCCGATTTTACCGATAATTTCCTCTGCCATTCCGGGATCATCTTTGACATCTTTAAAAACAGCCGTTAAACCAAGGAGATTAGCTACAGGAGCACGAAGAAGATGAGAAATTATAAAGTTCATTTAGGAGATGTACTTACTTTTATCTGTAAACAAAACTATCATTCCCTTATCCAACAACCAAACCTTTCAAGAAAACTACTGGTTTAAGGGATATGCAAAATGCCTTCCTGATTTGATTAATTCAAAAATCTTAGCGAGATTCGGAATATGGTAATTATGCCTTTAAGCTTTTTTTATTATCTCAACTATGATTAAAAAGGTTTTTTGTATAGATGATGATTTAATGACTCTTAAGCTTCTTGATTTTAAAATTAAAAGCAGTTTTTTTGGAGAGCAAATTTTCAAATTTAATAAAGCAGAGGAAGCATTAGGCTGGTTAAAGGAAAAAACTGAGCACCATCTGTTTGGCTCGGCTATCAGTTATCCCCTGTTGATTTTCCTGGACCTTAATTTACCTGAATTGAACGGATGGCAGTTTTTAGACAAGTTTACTAAAGATTATCTCAGCGCTTTTCCTGGTTCGAAAGTAATTATCCTCTCTTCTTCGGTAAATCATCAGGATTTCAGACAAGCCAGAAATTATGAAATTGTTATTGACTTTATTTGTAAACCCCTTCGTACTCAGGATATAATAAAACTAAAAGAAAACTTTTTCCTCAGACCATTCTTTAAAGAAAAGTAAACGGTTGATTTAATCTTTCGGATATTAAAACTCTTGTAACTGAACTTATAATTAAATAACAATTTTTAGTTCCTTATCATATTTCCGGTAATTATTCTAATTAAATATTCTTTTCATGTTTTCAGCTTTACTCCAAAGCAGTCTGTAACCGCATTCTCTAAATTACGCCTGAAAGATCATTTTGCTATAAATAAAGAAACAGCATTTATAATGTTAACAAATAACATAAAATATTGCATCACAAACACAAATTAGTGATATTACTTGTACTAATAAACATTTCATTTACCATTATATGTTAAAAAAAGTAATTTGCATTGATGATGACCTACTGTCGCTTAAACTTATATATCACAATATTAAGACCACCCTCTTCGCCGAAACAGCCATCAAATTTAACAGGGCAGCCGAAGCTTTAACATACCTTAGTTCCTGCCGCTCAGATGCTCCGGATTTGCGGCCTCAACTTATTTTTCTTGATATTAATATACCGGAAATAAATGGATGGCCATTTTTACATGCCTTCAACGCAATTTACCGCGCTGCATTTCCCGATACAAAAGTTGTCCTGCTGTCATCGAATGTAAATCCGGCTGGCTGGATTGCGAATTATCCCTTTGTGATAGAATCTATTTTCAAACCTCTGAGGATACAGGATTTATTAGCACTCAAAGACCATCCCGGGTTAAAAAAATATTTTGTATAACTATACTTCCGCAATTTTTATTTTCATCAGTATTATTCGGCCTTTATTAGTTTAAAGATTATTCCTTCTGCCACATCTCCTTCTCTTTTACCGGCAATCTTAAACCGGGAAGACTCTGGAAAAGATAACAAGTTTTTCTTCTTCAGATAATCATTTCCAGGTTTAATTGTATATACCCCGGGTAACAGTCCCGAATAATAAAAATTACCATCTTCATCTGTTGAAGTACTTCCTTCCCGAACAGAAGAACTGTTATAAATTTCTAAAGGAATTCTCCCGGCATCTCTTTTTCCAAAGATTACAGTCCCCGATACTTCCCCTAACACTGCTACCGGAACCACAATCTCCGTAAATTGATTGGCAATTGCAATTATCTGCATGCTGGGTTTAAGTACTTTCCAGGCTATACTCTCAAAATTATCCTCCTTAAACTCAATAACATACGACTTATAAGGAACAAGATCAGATATTACTACACTGCTGTCTCTCTTGATTTCATATAAGTTTCCGCCATTTATTCTCACTTTCATCCCTTTAATCTTCGGCTCTCCCCTGTCTTGCTTACCATTGCCGTTGATATCGAGAAAGGCAGTAATAATAACCCCTCCCTTTCCAACCCCGGTCTGATTTCCTGCCTTAATATATCTTGTTTTTCTGGCATACAATAAACTGCCGCCTGCCGATTGTGTTAACATGGAAGTACCTTTACTCATCCTGCTTACGGAACTGACTCTGACAAATGAAAACTCATACTGAAATCTGAACTCTAAGCTCCTTTCAGGGGCACTTATCCTTCTTTCATAGGAAATACCGGCAAAGCCATGAGCAGCAAACCTTTTCTGGATTTCCAAATTAAAAGATATCAGTTGCCGGTTGCTGTAATCGTACCGGAATTGAGGATTCAATGAAAGGCCGCCGGAAAAAAGCCTTGAAAATGAAAAGTTACTGTAAACACCGGGCCTCAGGTTATTAATAAAAGTCGCTGTTGTATTTATATTTGCACTTATTTTTCGGGACACTCCGGATAATTGCCATTCTGATAATGTATATCGTGCTGAAGGAAGTTTTATCTGGTTAAAAGTATGCCGCAAATAAGCTGAAAAATTATTCCCGCGAAAAGGGATTGAAATGCTCGCCTTTCGTTCCTCCAGGTAATTATTATAAACAGCCTGCTGCCCCTTTTTATATAATATCTCACTAAGTTCCACCTGAAGGCCCGGATGATTGAGATAAATCAGCGAAACTTTTGATCTGACGCCCTGATTATAATCTACCGAAAGCATCATATCCGGAAACATCTTCACCGCCGCATTCATAAAAGGCATCGGTGAACCGGAACCAACGGAGGAAAGATATTCAGCCCCGGCTCCTATGGTTATATAATTAGAAAGACCATACAAAACTCTTGCCCGCGAAAAACGGCTTTGATGTCCATCGGCTACCAGACCTATACTGAATGTATATTCCAGTTCTTTTGAGGGCAAAAAACTGTAGGGGATTACAAGTGTCTTTTCTTTGCGCTGCTCTTCTCCCCATTCACTGTAAAATAACAACCTCACAGCAGAACTTCCATAAATAAGAGGAACATTCAATGTATAAAATCCCGAAGCATCCGCCTTTGTATAGCTGATTAATGTATTATTAATATATAGCTCAACGGTCCACCCCGGCTGAGTATAATTACTTATTGTATAACTCCCGAATGACTGGCGATGGCCGGTCAATGAATTAGTTAATTGAATTCCGTTTACAGGGTAATATATTGAAGAAACTGCATTTGTGTTAATTCTGCCTGCAATAATCTGACGTAAAAAGGGATTGCTATTGTTTACCCTGCGCCACAAATAGTATTGTTCACTTTCTTTAAAAGACCCTTTGTAATTATAGTTCAGATAAAGGCTGGTTTCTCCACCCCCAACCTGCCCGCCCAATCCCAGCCGGAACCGGTAATCGCTTACCTTTCCATCTCTCTGGGTAGCATTAACAGACCAATCTGCAACGCCATAACCGAACAGGGGATATTGCTGCTTTATAAGCGTGTCTGCAGACTCTTCTTTCAATAAAGAATGCAGATTATTTCTCATATCGTTACGTAACTTTTCCATCAGGAGCGGCAGCTCTCTGTCAGGGATCAACACAATGGAAAGCTTATGAAAGCTGAAATCACAATTCAGGCCGAATATCCTCTTAAAAAGATCAGATCTAAGGTATAAAGTGGATTCGGAAATTATTATTGCATTATCGGTGGCGGCAATCGTTTCATTTCTGAAAACGATCTGCATTTTATTTGCGTCGATAACAAAACCGGCAGTACGACTTATATAATATCCTGAAATCGTTTTGCCATCAGCCGATGGCGTATTCCAGATCTTTAAATAATTAAACAGGGTGGCAACAGGAAGGTAGGCAGATTGCCCTCTGATCATCACAGTCATTTCAGTTCTGCCAACGTTCCTTACTTCGAAAGTCACAGGAACCTCTTCATATTCACCGGAATTCTGGCTATATCCTTTGAATGAAAAGAATACTAAAATTATAAACAGAAGAACGTTATAAAACTGTGCCGGGAGAGAAAGACTCTTAAAGAGAATGTCTGAGCCGGTCACTGACCCGACCATCATTATTTCAATAATAGCTCCGCCTCACTCAGTTTATCATTATTCCCATCCTCCATAGAAATATACTCTATCCTCAATTTTCCCTGCCGGAAATTTACCTTGTCTTTTCTTTCCAGATCCAATTTCAATATACGTATATCATTAGGAGTATATATGGCAACTCCTCTTACAATTCCCACCACCGTTTCAATATTATCTGAAGTTATATGTATAACTTTAATTTCTCCATACACTGATTTATTTCCGGTCCGGTTAAATTGAATCCTTAATTCGGGGCCTTTCGGCGCTTCATAGTTAAGGTATAAATTCGAAAGAATAACTTTTGCTGAAGTGTTGCCGGCATCAATAATAACAGGTATAGTGACACCAAATACCGGCGTTAATTTTATAGCAAAGCCGGTCTCCTGTTTTTTTAGCCGGTCTCCCTGCTCTGGTAATGAAGTATCGGGTACAGCCCTGAAATAAAGATGCGACCTGTATTCACCGGATTTCAATTGATCCGGATTTCTTAACTGTATCCTGATCACCTGTACTTCCTTTGGCCCTAAAACCACACTCCTCGGAAAAAACCTGAGATACTTACCTGCAAATAGCTGTCCTGAATCAGGTTCTGTTACAGGCTCAAAGCTCCCGTCTGTTTTCATCCTGTATTCAATGGTTGAGATAAGATATCTGGCAGTATCATTACCGGTATTGGCAAGGCTTAACTCTTTAATATTCTGTTTCCCGTTAAAAACTATTCGCTTGGGCATAATCAAAAGATTCCCCTGAGCTACACTTCTTAAAGGAAAAATAACCTGAAAAGCGGATAAAAAAACAGTGATCAATACAAAAGATGCTAACTTCGATCCGGTAAAATCAATCATTTGTATTCCTGAAAGCGCTGAAATCATGTAAACAAGTTAAACTGAATTGAATTAAACAGATGAAAAGCGCCGGAGCGCTCTCTTTGTCATCTGCTTAATTATAGTTTACCATAACAGTAAACGGATCTGCCGAAACATAGGTTCCGCTTGACTGATTACCCAAAACATTCAGCGTAGCACCTATATTTAAAACTTGCGTGCCACCTGATAATGTTCCGGTAAAAGAAGGAGTACTGGTAAAATTATTAACCGTCATTATATTCTCTCCATTAGCTATTGTAACATCTCCTATAGGAAGCGTAATGGAGTAAGTATAAGATTCTGCACCGGTAACTGTAAAAGAAGCAGCAGTAACAGTTCCTGCAGAAGCAGGAAGGATGATTCCCCCTGTAACAGTACGGGTACTTTCAGGTGTAAGTACAATTGTTCCGCCAGAAGATGCAACGGCAAGATATCCAAAATCCATATCAACTGTTCTTGAAATACTGATAGGCTCTACAATAGTAGCCGAAGCCGTGGCTGTAGCTGAAACACCCACACCCTCCTGCGCAAATAAAGTGCTGGTGAATCCTCCCAAAAAAAACAGCAAACCGATGTTCTTAAATAATTTTTTCATTTTATTTCTATTTGTGATAATTTTTCACAATGTTAACCAAAAACGAACCAGACGTAAATCCCTTAAATAAGTAGTTTTACAAGTAACCGAATCTCCTGCCGGTAGCATTGAATGACACACAGTTCAGAAAAAGGATCTCTTTTGGAAAATACTGTCCGGAATAGCAAGTCCGGCTGGAAATCTCATGGCATCAGCACTGTATTTAAGTCATATATGAATTAAAAACACTCCGTTTGGCAAATTTCTCATCATTATGTCATACCTTTGCCAGCTATACATGGAAGAAAGAAAATATTTAATGACCTGGAAAAGATACCTTCCGGTTATTCGTTTGCATCTGAAAAAGAGTCTTGTTGAAGAACAGAATTTTAAATTGAACATTACAGATTTCGAGTCTGCAGGTGACCGTGGTAAGTCCGGTTATACTTTCAATTTAGCGTTAGAAAATGGCAAGGCAACCAATAATATCAGCGGCTCTGCAGTAGCCCGCGATCTTTATGAAGCATTAAAGTCGGATGAAGCAATAAAAGCTTTGCTGGCTGAAAGAAGTGTAAAAATAAGTGTTGGAAAATCTTTTGTGCTTAGCATAAAAACTAATCATATTTCGGCATATAAATAGCACTCTGAACCTGTAAATCAGGAAAAGAAATCCACAGATATAGTTATTTAAATAGAAACGGGACAGCACAATTTTCATTGCTGTCCCGTTTCTATTTAGAGAATAAGGCAGAAAGCCCTCAGATCAGATCGAAAGCATGTGCGTATTGCGACAATTGATAAGAGGTGTTAGCTTTAAGTTTTTGTTTAATATTCTTACGATGAGTTTCAACTGTTGATGGTGATATAAAAAGTTCGTTGCCTATTTCATTGGCATTTTTACCCATTACTACAAGTTTCAGAATCTCGCGTTCTCTTTGTCCAAGTTTTGAAAATTCAGCATAATGACGCCGCAAAAAGTTATTCTCTTCCAGCAAACGCGATACTTTGCCGGTAATATGCTGCAACGGATCAACAGGAAAAGAAACGGTTATCGCGAGTAACGGTTTATCTTCATTATCTTTCATCAACAATTTCATACTGCTCATATGCCATACCCAATCACTGACTGCTGAAGAACGGACCTGCTGAAAAAAGGAGACAGCATCATTCATATTACTGCGTTCAAGCAACGCCCTCAGTTTAGGAACATAATTTTTGGCATCATCCTGATTAAAATAGCGTCTGTGATACTCCTCATGACTTAGAACCCGTATTTCCTCCAGGCTCAAACCCAGCTCACGTAAACCTCTTTCCGACATATACTCTATGGCAAAATCTATCTGAAGATTATGTATAATTACTACTCCCGGGATATGATCAGCGGTTAAGGCAATCTGATCAATCGTCGTTTTAATTTTTAAAGATAAGTCGTCCAGTTGTTCTAAATCCATACAGAAGCCGGCGTTGCAATCGCTGATCTAAATATACTGAAAAGAGTTGATTAATAAAGACAAAGTTTAAAACATTTAATCACCGCAACAGATTCCGTTATCTTTAGTATCAGAACTAACCGGCTAAATATGAAGCCTCCTTTTCAACATCATCACCAGACCCAGGGCAGCTAACATTGGCACAGCCAGTACGAAAACAAATACGTTCCAGCCGTGCGAATGCATCACGATACCAGTTAGCGTACCCATAATGCTGGAGCCCAGATAGTAAAACAGCAGGTAAATGGAAATGCTTGTTGATCGTTCTGCCGGGATATACTGAGCCACGATCCGGCTGGCTATAGCATGGGCACCAAAAAAAGCAAAGGTAAAAATGCCTAGTCCCGCGCTTACAGAAAATATATTTCCGGGAATCAATAGGGCCAGAGAAATAAGATATAGACAGAGCATGAGGACCAGGATTTGTTTAGTTCCAAATTTGTCGGATAATATGCCACCCGAAAGAGAACCCACACTGCCAACAATATACATTAAATAAATTGAAGCAATTACTACATGCGGCAAATCAAAAGGTTGCCCTTCAAGTCTGAAAGCCAGATAATTATAAATACTTACAAAACATCCCAGAAGTATCGCGCCCAGGGCGAACATTGAAAGCAGCACAGGAGCCCTCATTTGACTTCGTATTTCTTTCAGTTTTGTAAAAACATTTACCTTCACCGGTCTGAAATGTACCGATTCAGGAGCGATCCATACGAAAAGCAATCCGCAGAAAAGGCAAAACAACCCGATTACCAACGCTGCCCATTCCCACGACAACCAGCCGGTGAGCAATGTGGCAACGATACGTCCGCTCATCCCTCCTACCGCATTTCCCGCAATATTCATACTCGTAACGGTACCGAGAACAGCCGGATGTACTTCTTCTGCTATATAAGCAACCACTACCGAAGCCGACCCTGCCAGTAAAAACCCTTTAATGGCATTAATTGCAATTAACACCCAGAAATAGTGAGAAAGAGATGAAAGTATCGTTAGTACAGAAGAACTGATTAACGAAATGCTGATTATTTTTTTCCTTGATATACGATCAGCAAAAAACATTCCGCTGAAAAGGCCTGCCGCCATACCCATCGTCGAAAATGAAACAGCAAAACTGCTTTCGGCAGGCGTAATATTAAACTGTCTGGCAAGTGCCGGCATGATAGGTTGAAAAAGGTATAACTGCGCAAAACACGAGAGTCCTGCAAGAAAAATACAAAGTCCTATCTGTTTAACATCTTTATATTCATTACTGCTTTCCAAACTTATTACATCAGCCTGGCTACTGTCGGTATTCATGCCGCAAAATTCAGGCTGTTTGCGCAAAAAACCTAATATAAATTAAATGAAATTACACTCCCTTAATATTCTCACTGCTTTACCGTTGCAATATCATTATCCTTTCATTGGCAGAAACCAATTTAAAAACCCTGCGTAATAGGCAATTATTAAATAATACCCTTGCACTTTCCAATAATTATAAATATTTTCTTAATGATCATTTTAAGCTTTCTATCTTTATGCTGGCTTATGCTTCACAATAAAAAATATAATAACGCTAACCAGTTATTTCTCGGATTGGCAGTTCTTAGTGCTTTGTTATTTTCTTTACCAAACCTCTTTGGTGAACCTTACACTGTAGTACAACCTGTAAAGACAAACACCGGAAAGAAGATATCCGATTACGAGGCCCTGATTAAGTATTACCGGTATTACAAGCCTGATTCAGCTATTTATTATGCTAAAAAGGCACTTGCCTTAGCAGAAAGCAATAAAGACAGCAGCGGAATTGCTTTGATTTTGAATCAATCAGGGATGATTGACGACAACCTGGGTAAATTTGATGAGTCAAGGCAAAAGTATCTCAGGGCCGCCTCTATTTACAAAACTATCGGTTTAAAAAAAGGTGAAGCAACTGAAACAATACGCTTAGGCGTTGTTGAATTAAGAAAAGGGAATTACGATAAAGCTACGGCGTACTTTTTACAAGCTTTAAATCTGAGCGAGCTTATCGGCTATAAACCCGGAATAATGGAAGCTTATCTAACCCTTGCTGAAGTTTATATTGCCCGCAAGCAATATGACATAGCTCTTGTTTATCTGAAAACAGCTGAGAAGATAGACTCGTCTCTTCCTTTTTCAAATCTTTCGTTGAATATCTTTAGCAATTTTGGGGTGATATACCGCGAAAAGGGGGACTATAAAAAAGCAATTTCTTACCTCGAAAAAGGCATTAACCTCAGTAACGAACCTCAATATCAGGGCCTGAACATTTCTCTGACTAATAATCTTGCCTCTGTATATGCAAGGGCAGGAAATAAAAATAGATCTGTCAGCCTTCAGAAAGAAGCGCTGGCAAAAGCAAGAAAAATACAGAATTACCTGCGCGAATATCAGGTACTTACCAGCCTTGCCGAAACATATGCTGCAAAAGATCCCTCAACTGCTATTTCTTACCTGCAACTGGCACTTACGCTGGTCAGGGAAAAAGGCGCCCGTAAACAGGAGATCGAGGTATTACAGCATTTGGGGGATATCTATAAAAAGCTTAATAATTATAAGAAAGCCCTTTCAATAAGAGAACAGGGGTATGCCCTTACTGACAGCTTTTTCTATAAGGGCATGTCGAAGCAAATAAGCAACCTGCAAACCGAATACGAACTCGGCAAATCAAAAGCACGCGAACAGGAGCTGAAGTATCTCAATAACAGGCAATCGCTCGAAGGTAAAATTATCACAAGCATAATGATCGGAGTTATTATACTCCTTTTTATAATGATAGTCTATTATTTCAGGACGAGAGAACTTAACCGTCTTCTTAACAAAGCCAACGCCGGATTAAAAGAATCTAATGAAATTAAAGATAAATTATTCTCTGTACTTGGGCATGACCTCCGTTCGCCCATTGCTTCTGTAATTAATCTATTATATATGCTGAATGATGAAGATCTGGCAGAAGCAGAGAAAGAAGAGCTTATTAATAAACTTGCTGTAAATTGCAATGCCTCTCTTGAAACCCTCAACCAGTTGCTTAAATGGGGTGAAATGCAGATTAAGGGACTAAGATTGAACCAAACTACGTTTTATCCTTATGAAATTATTCAAAGAAACATCGTATTGCTTTCTGCTAATGCAGAGGGTAAATCAATATCTGTTAAGAATCTGGCAGAAGAGTCAACCACCGTATTTGCAGATCAGGATCATTTTGATTTTATATTAAGGAACCTGCTGTCAAACGCCATAAAGTTTACCCCGGCAGGCGGGGCTGTTACCATTAGCTCTGCTGTCAATGAAACTGATAATGCAGTAACATTCGTAGTAAAAGATACAGGCATTGGTATAGATAAAGACCAGATAGGGTCTATTTTTGCTCTCAATCATATCAGCACCAATGGAACCAATAACGAAAAAGGCACAAGCCTTGGCCTCGTAATGTGTAAAGAATTTATTGAAGCTAATAGGGGGGCAATAGAGGTAAAAAGTGAGCCAAACAACGGGTCTGAATTCATTGTCACTTTGCAGCATAGTCCACGGGACAATCCATTCTGAATTCCAAAACAGATTGTTATTCATCGTTTAATTATCTAATATTGCACTGGCAAAGAATGCGGCGTTATTAAGAGGGAGTTAGCTTCCAGGCATATCCTCTCTCCTGCTGCCGGGCTTTACAACATTATAAAAGTATTCCTCTCACAATATGAATGATTTTATAGCCGCACGTTCACAAATGGCTCTCTCATTGGGATTTCATATTGTGTTTTCGTGCATAGGCATGGTAATGCCATTTTTCATGGCTGTAGCACATTATTACTGGCTTAAAACCCATAACGTAGTTTATAGAAACATCACAAAGGCCTGGAGTAAGGGCGTTGCAATATTCTTCGCTACAGGAGCTGTATCCGGAACAGTACTGTCTTTCGAGCTCGGCCTGCTGTGGCCCACTTTTATGAAACATGCAGGGCCGATCTTCGGAATGCCTTTTTCCCTGGAAGGTACCGCCTTTTTTATCGAAGCCATTGCTCTCGGGTTTTTCCTGTATGGATGGAACCGCTTTAACCCCTGGTTTCATTGGGTAACCGGCCTGATTGTAGGTATCAGCGGATTATTATCCGGGATCTTAGTGGTAGCAGCAAACGGATGGATGAACAGCCCTTCAGGCTTCGACTTTGTAAACGGGCAGTATATCAATGTTGATCCGGTAAAGGCGATGTTCAACGATGCATGGTTCTCTCAGGCTTTGCACATGTGCATTGCAGCCTTTGTGTCAACAGGTTTTGCAGTTGCGGGCATTCATGCCCTGATGATACTGAAAGGCAGAAATGTTGCCTTTCATAAAAAGGCATTCAAAATAGCTGCTGTTTTTTCTGCTGTTTTTGCTGTTTTACAACCAATAAGCGGGGATATATCAGCAAAAGATGTATCTCAGAGACAACCGGCCAAACTTGCTGCTATGGAAGCTCATTTTCATACAGATAAAAATGTCCCCCTGATCATTGGCGGTATACCCGATGTAAAAAATCAGAAAGTTGATTATGCTGTAAAAATACCTGGCTTGTTAAGTTACATGACAAAAGGAGATGTAAATGCCGAAGTGAAAGGCCTCGATAGTATCCCCGTCGAGGACCATCCGCCTGTTGCTATTACTCACTATGCATTCCAGGTGATGGTGGGGCTGGGAATGCTGATGCTCTTAATAGCTGTACTCTATCTGATAGCAATCCTAAAGAAAAAAGACTGGCTTGAACGTAAATGGTTACTTAAACTTTTCGTGACTGCTACTCCAATGGGTTTTATTGCTGTAGAAGCGGGCTGGGCCGTAACAGAAGTTGGCCGGCAGCCATGGATTATACAGGGTATCATGCGTACGGCCGACGCGGTAACACCTATGCCCGGTATTCATTATTCTTTTTATATTTTTACCGCTGTTTATATTTCGCTTGCTATTGTTGTAACATTTATGCTATACCGGCAGATAAAAATGGTTGGAAAACTTTACGATATACCTTCTGGTTCTGACCAGCTAAAAGTCTGATTTTATGCTATACGTTGTAATTGTTTACCTCTGGGCAGCGATTTTATTATACCTTTTATTGGGAGGTGCCGATTTTGGTGCCGGAATTATTGAGCTTTTCACATCAGGTGCAAACAAGAAACGCACCCAAAAAACCATGTATAAAGCCATTGGCCCTGTTTGGGAAGCAAATCACATGTGGCTCATCATTACTATTGTTATTCTTTTTGTTGGCTTTCCCTCCATTTATTCAACGATGTCGGTTTACCTTCATATTCCACTGGCCATAATGCTGCTGGGAATTATTGCAAGAGGAACGGCCTTTACCTTCAGACATTATGATGCGGTAGTAGATGACATGCAGGTGGTTTACAGCCGCATTTTTGTATACTCCAGCTTTATTACCCCCCTCTTCCTCGGAATCATTGCCGGAAGTGCCGTATCCGGTCAAATAGACACTCATGCCAACACTTTCCTTTCAGCCTTTATATTTAGCTGGCTTCACCTGTTTTCTGTTTCTGTAGGCCTTTTCACCGTAGCAATATGCGGTTTCCTTGCTGCAGTTTACCTTATAGGTGAAACAGACAATAAAACCGACAGGAATCGCTATATTAATAAAGCTTTAATAATGAATATAGCGGCAGTGATTTGCGGAGGATTGGTTTTTGTCGCCGCCTATGCAGATGAAGTTCCATTGACTGACTGGATCTTTGGTAATGCTGCAGGCATAACAGCTATATGTGCTGCAACTTTATCGCTGCTTCTTTTATGGTACCTGTTATATAAAGGCAAAACACGTATTCTGCGTATACTTGCCGGATTCCAGGTTACTATGATCCTGTTGACAACTACCTTCAGACATTTTCCCAATATTGTTATCCTCAAAAACGGAGGATACCTTTCCCTGCTGGAACACAGAGGTTATGATAAAACAATCAATATGCTTGGAATGGCCCTGCTGCTGGGAAGTATTTTTATCCTGCCGGCTCTTTTTTACCTGATATATAGTTTTCAAAAGAAGGTTGAAAGCAAAGAAGCCTGAATAACTAAGCGAAGCGATCTCATTAACGCCTTTGAAAAACAAATAAATAATTATTACAATGAAAAAATATACTTTTTCATAACATTGCAATCTTATTCCCTACATAGAGAATGATTGCGGCATGAACAAAGAATTTTACCAGCATATTTTTGATAAACATCAGCATATAGAGGCTGTACCTTCAAACAAGGAACTTGCAACATGGGCGCTAGGGCTCATCAGGCTCTTATATCCTGAACAATCCAGGCACATGTTCGCTACTGTACGGGAAATTGAAGATGAGGTGGAAGCTTCGGAGATCCAGTTGAAGAAAATAATGGACTCAACCAGGGCCTGCCATGACTGTAATAACGAAGAAAAAGCAGCTAAGTTTTTCAGCACCATTCCCGAGTTATACCGCATATTAAACACTGATGTAAGGGCAATTTTAAACGGGGACCCTGCGGCTAAAAGCGAATTTGAGATCATAAGGGCTTATCCCGGCTTTTATGCAATATCTTTTTACCGGATGGCACATGCCTTGCTGCTGCTTGACATTCCCCTGCTGCCGCGCATCTTAACTGAACATGCTCATTCAAAGACAGGCATTGACATTCACCCCGGTGCAAGAATAGGAGAGTATTTATATATCGACCACGGCACAGGAATTGTTATCGGAGAAACAACAGAAATTGGAAACCATGTTAAATTATACCAGGGAGTAACCCTGGGTGCCCTGAGCGTAGAGAAGGAGATGGCCTTAACCAAAAGACATCCTACCGTTGGCGATCATGTAGTAATATACTCAGGGGCGACCATTCTCGGCGGAGATACAGAGATAGGCGACCATTGTATTATTGGTGGAAATGTCTGGCTGACAAAGAGTGTCCCCGCAGGTTCTATAGTATACCATGATCCGCAAATAAAAGTACTCGAACGAAAATTTTAAAATTCAAACAAATGGCATCAATTATTGATCTGGTAGGTCATACACCTCTGGCAGAGATCAGGAAACTGAACACAAATAAGAACGTTAAGATCTATGCCAAGCTTGAAGGAAACAACCCCGGCGGAAGTGTAAAAGACAGGGCCGCATTATACATGATAAAAAGCGCTCTTGAACGGGGAGAAATTAAAACCGGAACAAAATTAATTGAAGCAACCAGTGGTAATACAGGTATTGCATTGGCAATGATGGCCCGCTTATTCGATCTGGAAATCGAACTGGTTATGCCATCCAATTCAACCCGCGAAAGAACTCTCACCATGGAAGCCTTCGGCGCCAAAGTAACCCTTCTGGACACCATGGAAATTTGCCGGGACTATGCAGAAGAGAAAGGCGCCACCGACAACTACTTTTTATTAAATCAGTTTTCAAATCCAGACAACTATCTGTCCCATTATAATACCACCGGCCCGGAGATATGGAAAGACACCCAGGGTGGGATCACCCATTTTGTAAGCGCCATGGGCACCACCGGAACGATTATGGGAAACTCTATGTTCCTGAAAGAAAAAAATCCCGACATACAAATCATTGGATGCCAGCCTACTGAAGAATCTTCTATTCCCGGTATCCGGCGCTGGCCTGTTGAATATCTTCCTAAAATATTCGATCCCTCACGTGTAGATACCGTAATAGACATATCCCAGGAGGAAGCAACAGAAATGACCAGAAAGCTAGCAAGGGTTGAAGGTATATTTGCAGGAATGAGCAGCGGGGGGGCGGCCTCGGCAGCAATAAAGATTGCTGAAAAGCTCGAATCAGGTGTAATTGTTTTTATTATTTGTGATCGTGGCGACAGTTATCTCAGCAGTGACTTATTTGGTTAAATCTCAAAAAACAGGTAACCTGAGAAACAATTTCAGATGATATTCCTTTTATTCTACTATGAAAATAGTATCAGCAATAGTAGGAGGACTTGCAGGAGCTGTTGCAGTCACCCTGATCCATGAAGTCGTAAAACGGATAACATCCGACGCCCCCCGTATGGATTTACTGGGCATGGCCACAGTATCAAAAGTTCTTAAATTTGCTGGTAAGCCTGTACCGGATGATGATAAGCTATTTAAAGTTACTCTTGCAGGAGATATTTTAAGCAATGCCATTTATTATAGCGCCGCTGTCGCTTCGAACAAAAAAATCTGGACAAGAGGCAGCGTATTGGGTTTGGCCGCAGGCATAGGAGCTGTCGTTTTACCAAAACCGCTCGGTTTAAATGCCATCTATAGCAACAAAACCGCTAAAACACAAGTACTCACCACTTCGCTTTATCTCACCGGAGGTATTATCGCTTCTGCCGTAACCAAAGCGCTGGAAAAACGCATATAAGTTGCTGCTGTGACTTGCAGATCCACTTTCAACTTTCAACTTTCAACTTTCAACTTTTAACTTTTAACTTTTAACTTTTAACTTTTAACTTTTAACTTACAACTTCTTCAGCACCCCCACCGTATGATGTACCATATCTTCCGTGATGTCCAGATGGGTAACGAAGCGAATTGATTGTGACCCGAATTTACTGCATCTGATATCATGCGAAGCGAGCTTCTCTACAAATTTGTCAGCATTAAACCCGCCGTTAAGCTTAAATATAACAATGTTCGTTTCCACCGGAAGAAGGCTCTCTACAAAAGGCAATCCTGATAAAATTTCACCAATCACCTTCGCATAATTATGATCCTGCTTTAGCCTGGTAATATGATGATCAAGGGCATAAATGCCCGCAGCCGCCAGATAACCCGCCTGCCGCATGCCTCCTCCTAAAACTTTACGGATACGCCTGGCCTTTTGAATCGTTGGAAGGCTTCCCAACAAAACAGAGCCAACAGGAGCTCCTAATCCTTTAGAAAGGCAAACTGAAATACTATCGAATAAATGGCCATAATCTTTTGGATCGTCTCCCGTTTCGGTTAATGCATTAAATATACGGGCACCATCAAGATGAAGCTGAAGGTTTTTTAGCCTGCATAAGTGATAGATAGGCTCTATGTCCTCCACTGTATAACAACTTCCCCCACCTCTGTTGGATGTATTCTCGAGGACTACCAGGGAGGTATGAGGATAATGAATATCAGCAGGGTTTACGTGCGGTTCGATTAATTCAGCAGAAAGCCGCCCACGATTTCCATGTAAAAGTTTCACAGACGATGCCGAATTGAAAGCGATCCCTCCTCCCTCATACCTGTATACATGCGACGTTTCATCACAAATCACCTCATCCATTGGCTGAGTAAAACATTTAATGGCAATTTGATTAGTCATAGTGCCCGAAGGACAAAACAATCCTGCCTCCATACCAAACAGATCAGCCAGTTTTTCTTCCAGCGCATTGACCGTTTCATCCCCGTCTAATACGTCATCTCCAACCTTTGCCGAAAACATAGCTTCAAGCATCGCGGGTGTTGGCTTTGTTACCGTATCACTTCTCAGATCTGTTGTCATATAATACGAATCTATATTTTTTAATAAAATTAAAAATCTTAAAACTAAAGTTTCTATACAATCTTAAAGAATTATTTACATTTAGCCTTTTATTTTAAGCACCTTAATTTATTTTTAACAATCATGATTATCATAGCAGACGGAGGATCAACAAAAACAAACTGGTGCCTCCTTAACAACGACAACAAAAAGATCTATTTTAATACTGAAGGATATAATCCTTATTTCGTTTCAAAGGAATATGTCATCGATTCTCTGAAGAAGAATTTACCCAATGATCTTGATTTTAAAAACATCACAGAAGTAAATTACTACGGGGCAGGTGTACATAATGACGAAAAGGTAGCCATCCTTGAAGAAGCTCTTAAAACCGTTTTTACCTATAGCTCTATTTTTGTAGGTCACGACCTGCTCGCTGCAGCCCGTGCACTGCTGGGCTCTGAATCTGGTTTTGCCGCCATTCTGGGAACAGGTACAAACACCTGTATTTACGATGGGGAAGGAATAGAATATCAGATTGATTCTGCTGCCTATATCCTCGGAGACGAAGGAAGCGGCTGTTACATCGGCAAAAAATTACTGACAGACTATTTAAGAGGCTATATGCCAAAGGCTGTTCGTGCAACCTTTTGGGAAACTTATAAATTAACTCCCGATGACATTCAGGAAAACGTTTATGCCAAACCTCTTGCCAATCGGTTTTGTGCCAGTTTCAGCAAATTTGTATATGACAATACCGATAATATTGAATATACCCATAACCTCGTTAAAACTTCTTTTACCGACTTCTTTGAAAATCTGGTAAGCCATTACCCCAATTATAAGGACTACGAATTTAACTGCATCGGCTCTGTAGCTTATAATTTCAGGAATGTTCTGGAAGAAGTAGCAACTGAATATGGAATGAAAATGGGTATCATTATCCGTTCTCCTATAGATAACCTGGTTAAATACCATATAGAACATCCTACAAAATAAAAAGGACGATTAGCTGTTAGCTGTTGATCATTATAATTTTATAGTGGCAATAGCTGACAGCTATTTGCTGCTTAACCCACACCTTTCACCCACAACCCACAACCCGCAACCTTCAATCCGCAACCTAATTCTCCTTCATAAAAGACAGTTCCTTTTGAAATAACCGGTTATACTTCCTTCTGTCGAACTTATAATAAGTAGCCGCCCGGTACGAAACACCCTGTTGCTTTTCATCAAGCTCTTTCAATATTCCGTAATTCAGCATTTTCTTTCTGAAGTTTCGTTTATCCAGCTTTTTATTCAGAATAGCTTCATACACGTTCTGCAATTGTGTAAGAGTAAATTTTTCTGGCAGCAATTCAAAAGCGATGGGTTGATAACTGATTTTTCGCCTGATTTTCTGCAGGCTCTTTTCAAATATCTGCGTGTGGTCGAAAGCAAGCTTCGGCAGGTCCGAAATAGGATACCAGAAAGCTTTTTTGACATATGGAGAAGAAGGCTTTAAATCCTTCTTACCATTTAACCTGATCATAGCATAGTAGGCTACAGTTATTAAACGACCCTGAGGATGCCGGTCTACATCTCCAAATGTATAAAACTGCTCCAGGAATATATCCCTTAAGCCGGTAAAACTATAGAGGATACGCTCTGCGGCATCTTCAATGCTCTCATTATTTTCAACGAAATAACCAGGCAGGGCCCACCAGTCCTTGTACGGAGGATCATTTCTTTCTATCAGCAAGATCTTCAATACACCTTCTTCAAAACCGAAGATTACGCAGTCTATTGAAAAAACCGATTCAAATTTGGGGAGTTGTGGTTCCAAAACAGTTTTCAGTATGATTGTTGTCACAAAAATGGAAAAAATAATCAAAACTTTCGCTTAGTGTAGCACATACACCTTATATTCGCCCGTAATTTAAAAATATTACCAATGGCCAGTATAAAAAAAATCGGTGTTTTTACGTCAGGAGGAGATGCACCAGGTATGAATGCCTGCGTTCGTGCTGTTGTCCGTACAGCCATTTACCTTGGAAAAGAAGTAGTTGGAATACATCAGGGTTATCAGGGAATGATTGATAAGAAATTTATCAATATGGATGCCCGCTCTGTTCGCAATATTATTCAATTAGGTGGAACTGTACTTAAAACGGCACGCTGTGCAGAATTCCGCACTGCTGAAGGACGGGAAAAAGCATATAAGAATCTTGTAGAAGAAGGAATTGATGCACTTGTCCCTATAGGGGGCGACGGCACTTTTACCGGAGCTGAACTTTTGTCAGGAGAATTCGGAATTCCGGTAGTTTGTATTCCGGGAACGATTGATAACGACCTGTATGGATCCGACTTTACACTCGGCTACGATACAGCAACTAATACTGTAATCGAAGCAATAGATAAGATCAGAGATACAGCAGCTTCACATGACCGTCTTTTCTTTGTTGAAGTGATGGGTCGCGACTCCGGATGTATAGCTCTCCATGCCGGTGTTGCCGGCGGTGCCGAAGCTATTCTTCTTCCCGAAAAAGAAACAGCTATAGACGACCTTATCCATAAACTCGAAGAAGGTGCACTTAGTAAGAAAAGTTCGAGTATTGTAATAATTGCAGAAGGAGATAAGAACGGCGGCGCTTATAACGTTGCTAAGAGAGTGAAAGAGAAGTTTAATTTTTACGATATTAAAGTAACGATCTTAGGACATCTTCAGCGCGGCGGAACACCAAGCAGCTTCGACAGGGTTTTAGGCAGCCGGATGGGATATGCAGCGGTAAGGGCTATTATTGCAGGAGAAACAAGAAAAATGGTAGGTCTGAGAGGAAATATGATCCAGTTAACACCCCTTGAAGATGCGATACATAATCACTCATTTAAGTTAGAAGAAGATTTGCTGGAAATGGCTACCATATTGTCTATTTAATTCATGATTGCCGTTGTTTATAGTGGTTCACGCAATGCAGACTGGAAACTGTCTGATAAAGGAAGGATTGTCTGTGATCTGAAAACAGCCGGAATAAATCCTTTTTTCAATGACGAAAGGACCATCACCAGCATTCTGAATAAAAACAACGAGTTGATCAACCACGCCGAAGAAATAAAACGTATTTACTTCTTCGGAGCCGGGGCTTCTTCCAAAGAAAGACAACAGGTGGTTGCCAACGCTTTCGGCAATTTCTTCAGAAACAGTAAAATTTCTATAGCACACGACCTGAAAGCCGCCGCCCTTGCCACCTGTGGTGATACACCGGGAATCGTTGGAATACTTGGAAGCGGTTCAAATGTTGCTTACTTTAACGGCCGGAAAATACAACAGAATAATTACGGCATGGGGTATATCCTTGCAGACGAAGGATCTTCTAACTGGCTCGGACGCTCCCTGTTAAGAGACTACCTTACAGGTGTATTACCCAGAGAGTTTGAAGAACGCTTCGTTCAGAAATATAATCCCGACAGGAAGCTTATTCTCGATAAGATCTACAAACAAACAAGTCCGATTCTTTTTTTGAGCACTTATACAGATTTCCTTATTGAGAACTTCGACCAGCATTATGTAAGAAATCTGGTTAAAACAGGATTCAGACTGTATTTTGAATATTATGTAATCCCACTGACAAACAAATATCCCGGATTACCGCTTCACTTTACAGGACCGGTAGCAGCCGGATTTCAGCAGAGCTTAAATGAAACTGCTGCCGAAAATAATCTTACAATATCTTCGATTATTAAAAGACCTATATACAATATATTGAATTATTACACGAATAAAAATTAACAAACATGAAAGTAGGAATTAACGGATTCGGCCGTATCGGTCGTTTAGCATTCAGGGCTGCCAGCGAACGCAGCGATATCGAAATTGTTGGAATCAATGACCTGGTTGAGCCTGAATATATGGCTTATATGCTTAAATACGACTCAACTCACGGCCAGTTCAAAGGAACAGTTGAAGCAAAAGACGGTAACCTGATTGTTAACGGAAAGACCATCCGTGTTACTGCAGAAAAAGATCCTGCAAACCTTAAATGGAGTGAAGTTGGAGCTGAAGTTGTAATCGAATCAACCGGCTTATTCTTAACTCAGGAATCAGCCGGAAAACACATCCAGGCTGGTGCTAAAAAAGTAGTGATGTCTGCTCCTGCAAAGGACGATACCCCTACTTTTGTAATGGGTGTAAACCACAAAGAACTGAAAGCAGACCAAGCTATTGTCTCTAATGCTTCATGTACTACAAACTGTCTCGCCCCTATCGCAAAAGTATTAAACGATAAGTTTGGTATCCTTGAAGGCTTAATGAGCACTATTCATGCTGTAACTGCCACTCAGAAAACAGTTGATGGTCCTTCAGCTAAAGACTGGAGAGGTGGCCGCGGAGCTTACCAGAACATCATCCCTTCTTCAACCGGTGCTGCTAAGGCTGTAGCTCTTGTAATACCTGCCCTTAAAGGCAAACTTACAGGTATGTCTTTCCGCGTACCGGTTCCTGATGTATCTGTAGTAGATTTAACTGTACGTCTTGAAAAATCTGCTTCTTATGCCGACATTAAAGCAGCAATGAAAGAAGCTTCTGAAGGCGAATTAAAAGGCATCTTAGGCTATACTGAAGACGATGTGGTATCTCAGGATTTCTTAAGCGATGCACGTACTTCTATTTTTGATGCAAAAGCAGGTATCGCCCTGAATGATAACTTTGTAAAAGTTGTTTCATGGTATGATAACGAATGGGGATACTCTAACAAGTTAATTGATCTTGTTCAATTGATCGGAACATTATAATTTTGATCAGTTAATAATAAGAGGCTGGGATCATACGATCTTAGCCTCTTTTTTTGCCTTTTCAGCAATCGGAAATACATCTGGGATACAGGCCAGATTACTTTCGCAGTTAAAGTCCGGGCAGTATCTTCTTTCCTTTGATATTATATTCAGGATTCAGCACTGGGGTAAAAGGGTTATAGTAATACAATCCCTCCTGTCTGTAGAGAGATAAGTGCCCCTGCAGCCGCTGGCTGAACTGATCAAACCCATTGCCACCCGGAGCCCTCCATGCAGCCTCTGCCAAAGCTGCTATCCGTGGAAACAGTAAATAATCCAGGTTCTCTTCCCCTGATACTTGTTCAGTCCATAAATTGGCCTGGATACCCTCTACCTGCATCCTCTGATGAGTATCCTTTACATAATCCTCTGCTCTGAACTGGTATACATCCTTCAACCCAACGTATAAGCCCTGCCATTTACGTCCTACATTATGGCTGCTGTCCTGTACAAAATCAAAGTACAGTGGCAACCGCGGGCAAAGTACCGTCTGATAACCCTTATCAAGAGCTTTCTGCAATTCCTGCGGTTTATCATGCCTCCACCAGAATACGATCGTTTCCTTTACCGGAAGATTATTGCCTGCAACCTCGTCCCATGCGAGCACTTTATTATTTATGCCGGTCAGGGTATCGGCTATCCTTCTGATAAAATATTCCTCTACGGCTTTAAGATCCTTTAACCGTTTATCCTTCATTAACTGCTGAATTTCCGGATCGGTATTCCAGCTTGCATTGCCAAAGTGCACTTCATCCCCTCCTATATGGATCATTTGTGAAGGAAACAGCGCATCGGTCTCCTTCAATATATTACTCAGATAGCCGTAAACTTCCTCTCTCCCCGGATTAAAGGTAAATTCAGGATACTTTTCAGAACCTCCTCCGCTGTACTCCGGGTAAGCCCGGTTAGCAGCAGTAGCATGCCCCGGCATGTCAATCTCCGGAATCACCTCTATATTCCGTTCCGCGGCATAGCGTACGATCTCCCGGATGTCATCCTGGGTATAATACTGTGCAGGCGCATTGGGGTTTGAATAATTTCCTATCCCTCCCACAAGGGTCAGCCGAGGGTACTTCTTTACTTCCATCCGCCAGCCCGTCTGGTCGGTTAGATGCCAGTGAAAACGGTTCAGCTTATAGAAGGCCATCCAGTTAAGAATTTCCTTCACCTTCTTTTTACCAAAGAAATGCCGCGACTAATCAAGCATCAGCCCTCTCCATCGATAGAGGGGGGCATCGGTAATGTTCCAGCACGCTACGCTGACAGTATCTCCCTGACTATACTTCTGCCGCACCAGTTGGAGCAACGTACTGACCCCGTTGCTAAATCCCTCTCCTTCCGCCGCAGTCAGGATGATCTTCGTCCTGCTCATCTCAAGAGCATAGGCCCCTTTACGTTTATCTTTGAGCGGTGCCTGTTTCAGCTCGATGCCCGCCTGCTGCAGCTTTTCCGTTATCACGGTACTGATCCCGGTATACCGCTCCAATTCCGTCTGCAGGTAATATACATAGGGCTTCGCGGATGCGGTTTCCGCGGTAAGAACCGTACGGCTGCTAAGCAGAAAACGGCCTTTTTGCTCATTATATGTTTCAGGAAGAGGGATCACCGGGCACTGCTGTGCCCCCAGCGAAATGCCTGTCTGCAGCAGGATGACCAGTATAAGTAGTTGCTTCATTTATCTTCTAATTGTATATTTAACGTATTATAAAACTACCTGTTAAACGAATATCCTCCGAGGAAGCACCCGCCATAACGATAAATCTTCCTGGTTCTACCACGTGCTCCATCTTCCGGTTCCATAATTTCAGATCATCGGGCACAATGGAAAACTGCACTGTTTTACTTTCTCCCGGCTCCAGATGTACCCGCTCAAACCCCCTGAGATTCTTCTCATAGGTGGTTACAGTACTCAGTTCATCCCTGATATATAGCTGCACCACTTCATCTCCAGCACGTTTTCCGCTGTTACGTACATCCAGGCTGACGGTAATATTGCCGTCCTTCTGCTGGGTTTCAGGACTAATCTTTAATCCGCTGTATTCAAAGCTGGTATAGCTCAGGCCAAAGCCAAAAGGATACAGTAACCCTTTGATCTTTGCCTGTTCGCCTTCATCGCTTTGGGCATTAGGCTTCGACGGAAAGTTCAGCGGGATCTGACCTACCGATTTCGGCCAGGTCAGTGTTAATTTGCCGCCGGGGTTATAATCTCCAAAGAGCACCTCTGCCACTGCTATGCCGCCTTTCACTCCCGGGTAGCCCGCATAGATAATGCCATCGACGTTCAGGTCTGCCCAGTTAATGCTCATCGGCTGAGAACCTATCAAAACCAGCACAACAGGCTTACCGGTTGCCTTTATGGCCTTCAGCAGGACAAGCTGGTGGCCGGCAAGTTCCAGGGTAGTACGGCTCTTGTTCTCCCCCGCCGTTTTGGTATTCCCGCCCAGTACCACAATAGCAAGATCAGCCGCACGGGCCACTGCTGCCGCAGAATCGATCATGGCCTGTTCCTGTATATCCGGAGGCAGGGGAAGGATCTCACTCTCCGGCCAGCTTTTGTCGGTCAGCTCACAGCCTTTAGCATAAAGTACCTTTGTTGCTTTTAACTTCTGCTGTATTCCCTGCAGAATATTTACGCTTTTTGATTGAAGAGGACCGTAATGAGTATGAGCATAGTCATTATCTGTTACATTCGGACCGATCATCGCCAACGTTTTGATTGTTGTGGGAAGCGGGAGGATATTTCCCTTATTTTTCAGCAGAACAATACCTTCACGGGAAGCCTGAAGGGCTGTCTGCTGGTGAGCTGCGCTGTTAACCAGTTTTGCCGTTGCAGCGGCGTCTTTTATGTAAGGGTGGTCAAACAGTCCCAGCTCAAACTTTACCTTCAGTACGTCCCTCACACGGCTGTTAATAGTATCCATCGGAAGGCGGCCTTCTTTAGCCAGTTCCCTGGCATAAATAATTATACTATCCGGAGACCGGAAGGTGGTACGCACATTCATCCCGGCCATAAACGCCTGCAGCACTGCTTCCTTCAGGCTTGCGGCAACATGGTGCTTATTATAGAGATATTCAAGGGCATCGCTGTCGCTCACCACGTAACCGCCGAAACCAAAGTCCTGCCTGAGTCGTTTTATCAGCCAGTAATTGCTGCCGGAAACAGGGATACCATCGTAGTCATTATATGAGCTCATCACTCCTTTGATATGAGCCTCTGCGATCACTTTTCTAAAAGGGTATAGCAGAATGTCTTCCACTTCCCGCGGCGATACCTGCGGATCCGTGCGCGCCAGCCCTTCGCGGGCGCCTTTATTGGCGCTGTAAACGGCGAAATGCTTGGCTGTGGAGGCAGCCTGATTGTCTTGCTGAATTCCCAGTGCCATTTCGACTCCCAGGCGGGCAACCAGATAGGGGTCTTCGCCATATACTTCTTCCAGGCGGCCCCAGCGCTGATCCCGCGCCACATCCAGTAT
>JAATFW010000280.1 GCA_015654985.1 Sphingobacteriales bacterium
CTGGGTATTAAAATTCCTTTCGGCGTCATACCGTTGGAATAACTTATATCGCTCGATATCGTCCCCGCGCGGGAAAAGATAAATGGGCAATAAGGGGTTGTGGTACTGCCCCTGTCCCCGCATATTCTGGTCGTCCTGGCTCATATAAAAAGAATTCAGATCCAGGAATAATTTGTTGTCAATGAGCGTAGAGGTGTTGCGAAACGATGCATTATAGCGGTTGTAATCGTTATTAGGCACTACCCCTCTTGAATTAACGGCACTCACAGAGCCGTATGTTCTGCTCTTTTCGGTTCCGGCCGACAGCCCAAGGGAGTTGGTCTCATTATATCCTGTCTGAAAAAAGTCTGTGGGGTCGTATGTTGAAGGCATCTCCAGTTTATTTCCCCAGCTTTGATAACTTCCCTCCTCAGACCCATAAGTGGTTTGAAACCGTGGAGTTACAAGTGGTCGTATGAACATGGAGTTGTTGGAATAAGTAACCTGTAACTTTCCGGGAGTTCCTTGTTTGGTTGTGATCAGTATGGCGCCATTAGCCCCCTGGCTGCCATATAAGGCTGCTGCTGCAGAGCCTGTGAGAACCGATATACTCTCAATATCATCCGGATTAATATGAGAGATCCCGTCGTTATCTCCCCCGTCGGGCACTTTATAAAAATCCTCCGGCTGTGTCGTCTTTAGTGAAGGGAGCGGAATACCGTCCAGTACATATAATGCATCATTGCTTCCGAACAAAGATTTGGTGCCGCGCATGACTACCCGTGTCGATCCCCCGATGCCCGAAGAACTATTGTTAATAGTTACTCCTGCTACTTTACCGGCCAGACTGTTAATAAAACTCGCATCCTTAATTGCGGTAACTTCACTGGATTTGATTTCCTGCACATTGTATGTCAGTGTTTTTGTTTCTCTTTTGATCCCTAAAGCTGTTACTACCACTTCTCCCATCTTCACATAATCTTCAGCCATCGAAACATTGATCTCTGTTTGGGTTCCTGCGGTCCGCTCAACGGGTACGAATCCCACAAAGGAAAAAACGATGACAGCGTTTTTATCCGGAATCACAATCCTGAATTTTCCATCGGTATCCGTTGATGTGCCGGTGCCTGTTCCTTTAATTTTTACGCTGACACCAGGCAGCGCTGCGCCCTTTTTATCAGTAACTTTTCCGGTTACCGGCTCCTGCTGTGTAGTACGCAAATTACTTTTACCCTGTAACGGAACGGTAGTTTCTTCTCTGGTAATGATTATCGTATTATATTTGATTTCATAAACCAAATGTTGTTCCTTCAGAACGATATTTAGCACATCTGTCAGTAAAGCATCTTTTTTGTCAACCGAAATAACAGGTGTATTTTCAAATATTTTCTTTTCATAGACAAATGTATATCCTGTTTGCCTGTGAATAATATCAAAAAGCCTGGGCAACGAAATGCTTTTTTCACTGAGGCTGATTCTTTGGGCAAACGATCTGGCAGTTACCTGCATAGAAAGCACAAGAATTAAAACTGTAGTCAGTTTTATGGGCAGAAAAGGGTGAGAAATCTTTGCAACCCTCAAACAAAGGGCTTTGCAAAGCATGAGTAATTGCATACTTTTGAATTTTTAAGGGTTTAATGATTCAATAATCTTAATTTGCAGGGATCAGCAAAACCTGAATATTCACCGGAAGTGATTAGCAGCACTTCCGGCTTTTTGTGCTTTGCTGTAATGCTTGGTTTTCGTATTTACATATTCTTACGGGTTTTAAAAGTCATAGATTGCATACAGTTTTATAATACCATTATTTGATTTCCATTGATCCTGAACTTTACCTTGTGAGTAGCTTCTAATATTTCGAGCAATTGTAATACTTCCTTCTTACGTGAAATAATACCTGAAAGCCTGACACTGGATTTGTTTCCTTCATATACAACAGATACATTATACCATCGGGAAATCTGCCTCATAATTGTTTCAATCGGAGTATTGTTAAAATGAAATTCTCCGTTTTTCCATGCCAGCGCTTTATCCAGGTCGGCCTCAGTTACTTCAAAATAATTACTATTAGGCAACAGGGCCGCCTGTTCTCTGGGTTTGATAATTACAGAAGCATTTTTATAGCTCAGTTTAACAGAGCCGGAGACAAGAGTAGTTTGTAATGATGTTTCATCCTTATAAGCCATAATGTTAAATTGAGTACCAAGTACGGTTACCCGCATTTCGTTTACTGAAACAATAAATGGTTTTGAAGCATCTTTCTTCACTTCAAAATATGCTTCTCCGGTAAGTTCTACCTGCCTGTTTATGCCGGTAAAACTTACCGGAAATCTAAGCGACGAAGCTGAATTCAGCCATGCCTTTGTACCGTCAGGCAAAATAATGTGAAATTGCCCGCCTGCCGGAACAGACAGCTCATTATATATTATTTTATCCGGAGAATTTTTATTGTACGAACCGGCAGTATAAGTGATGCTTCCATTATCCGGTTTGGAAATCTTCACATCCTGCTGTTCTGCCAGATCGCCATTCCCAACGTTGTTTAATTCTATCCGCTTACCTCCCGAAAGAATTAACACTGCCTTGTTTTCTCCGGGGTGGATCTTGTTTTCTGCATGTACCGGCACTGTTTCTTTTTCTTTTCTGCTGAAAAAAACAAAGCATAACGTCACCACGATAATACATGCAGCTGCATAAGGTATCAGCGAGCCTGACAGCGGAGTTTGTTTAAACGGCGCAATTTTAACGTTGCTCTTTCTCTTGTCAGCCGTATCTGTTATATAATCAAATAGTAATTGCTTGTCTTTTACTGTATCTGTTATAGATACAGATCTGTCCTGTCCGGATATTTTGCTTATCAGATTCCTCAAAGCTTCCTTGTTTTCATCGTTCTGCACCAGGTATACTAATCGTTGCTTCTCTTCCGGCTTAAGAGTATTATTAAGATATTTTTCCAGCAATATTTCCAGTTCCGTATCTGTTTTCATTAAAATAATTTGTTTTTAATGGTTAATGGAGCCATCATAATATGTTATTGATTGCTTCTTGTAAACGTCAGCTTATAATAGTTTCATTATCTTAATGATATAATTTGCCGCTATAAAGGCGGGCTTTCTCTCTGTTTAAGTTAAGACGAAAAAACAGGCAGGGCTAATCCGCCGGGCAGAGACATTTTTTTAAAAAAGATATCTTATTGAAACAAGAGGCTTTAACACAGACGGCTATTCGGATATGAAAGAGATTGCAGAAAACATACCGAATAACCGGCGATTTCGCCGAAATTAGTTATCTTAGATTGAGAGGATTACGGAAGCGGTGAGTGACTTTCTCAGGAGAGATTCCTGATATCGCCAAAATCAAACACGATGTAAAAATAAAATACACAGATAGTCAGAACATCTTTGGTTTTTTAGCGGAATACCCTTTTCCTAAGAGTTTGTACCTTTATTTTTTCGCAGTTAATATAGACATTGGAACCGCTTTTTTAATGCTTGTTATCGCTCTTGCAATATAATTCTGAGAAGTTACCTTTGAGATATTCATAACACACGCGATTTGCTGATGTGTTAATCCTTCAAATCTGCTTAGTTTAAAAGCAGTTTGCATCTGCATCGGAAGCTGATTCACTGCATTATTAATCTGTTTTTCCAGTTCTTTAAATTCCAGTGCTTTATGAGCGTTCCAGGTTAAATCTTCTGTTTCATTAAAACATGAATCCAGATTTAGGATAGAAGGCAGTTTTTTACGCAGTTCATCAACGATCAGATTTTTGGATACCCTATGCAGGTAGTTTTCAAATTGCTGCACTTCTGCCAGTTGTTCACGTCTAATCCATATTCTGATAAAAACTTCCTGTGCGAGATCCTGTGCAAGATCGGGTGATTTAAGAAAATATAATGCATTGGAGAAAATTCTGTCCCAGTATTTTTCAAACAATTTACGGAAGGCATTCTGATCGCCGGAGGCGGCACGTTGCAGAAGAGAGTGTTCATCCTGAAGTATTTTCATTCTATGAAGATTGTGCAAGGGTTGTTGTTAAATAATTTGAACGTTAAAAGTTTCCTTTTTACAGACAACAACAATTTCCCGCAACAGCACCATCTCGCAAAAAAGACAGGGGATACAGAACCGTTTCGCTGACTATGATGATCATTATTTGAATTTAAGTGCTCAAATATAATAACTATCCAATTATCTACAAAATCTATAGAGAATGTTTGTGTGGCAAACGTATCAGGAAAATATCGATAAGCTGAAAAGGATTAGAATGAATGTGATAAAGGCTTTCGTATCGCTATTTCCCGTCTCCGGCAACATATGTATTGTCATCTCAAAACCAGGTTAGCATTTATATAAAAATTGTTTAAAATGTTTTTCTGAGTTGTGCGTCTACCCATAAAACAGTTAACGGTAATCACATGGAAAATAATTTTACTTCTTTATATTCTCCTGCGGATAATTTTACCAGATCCTTCGTTCCTTTGGGTGAAAGAGTGGTCAATAATGATCTTCCACAGTTAAAACACGAAATTATGTGCGGTGAAAATTTCGCCGGCACAGCCTATCTGCCCTCGGCGGATACAGAACAAGAACTTGCCATTATGTTTCTTGATATCCGGGATTTTACCGGTCTGATGGAATCTAAACCTGCAAAAGAAGTTATTCAGGTTGTACACAGGTTGTTTTCTATGTTTAATCAAATCATTAAAAACTTCAGAGGCACTGTTGTTGAAACGGCAGGCGACAGTCTTTATGCCGTTTTTGGCTTTGGAACAACAATCAGGGACGCGATAAATGAGGGATACCGGGCAGCCAAAATGATATTTGAAACTATCAGTTTGTTTAATGATACTTATTCGGCCCACTCTTACGGTCGCCCGCTGGAAATCGGCGTAGGCCTGCACACCGGCAGTGTTGTTATTGGTCAGTTTGAGCTGGAATCGCATGAACAACTTTCTGTAATGGGGTTACCAGTTAATATTGCCTCCCGGTTACAGGCGAAAACCAAAGAAATGAATAACGACATGATTATTTCGGAGGAAGCGTACCGTCTGTTAGAAGACCACAATATGAACCACGAGCAGAGAACAGTCAGTTTACAGGGAGTATCTTCACAACAGCAAATCCGTCTGCTTGGGAAGCCTTATTACCGGGATTATTCTTCTTCGGGGAACGATCCGGATTTCGATTATTTTTTGGCGATTTCTGGTTAGATTTGCTTATAGGCCTGGTGAAGACTAAATAATTGCCGGATGATTATTATCTTGCATTATGGAACAATATGATAACCGGGTCGATGTTTATATAGCTAAGAGTGCAGACTTTGCCAAACCCATCCTTATACATCTGCGTGGCCTGGTGCATAGGGCTTCGCCGGAATTCAAAGAAACCATAAAGTGGAGTTCGCCTTTTTTTGATCATGGCGGGCCGGTTTGCCAGATGGCGGCTTTCAAACAGCATTGTGCTTTTGGTTTCTGGAAGGCCGCTTTAATGAATGATCCGTACAAGATACTAAACCAGGAAGCGGAAACTGCAGGGAGCCTCGGACGCATTACCAGTATTGCAGATTTACCCGCTGATGAAATTCTTATTCAGTATATCCAACAAGCGCTTTCATTAAACTTGCAGGGGATCAAAGCCCCGTTACGTTCCAAAATC
>JAATFW010000282.1 GCA_015654985.1 Sphingobacteriales bacterium
GCTTTACCAAATCAAAAAGCCTGAATTTTAAATGTTCTTTAGTTTTCTAAACTTGTCTCACAGTTTGCAGCAGCATTTGCATGGGTCATATTATTTTGTTTCTATAACAATATTGCCAGTCTCCAATCCATCTGAAACTGCATCTACCCTGATTCTTCCTGGTTTCTGCTGCGACTGGATAATAGCAAGGGCAAGTCCATTAAATGCTTTACGGAAATCTGCTTTAAACCGTTCATGACTAACCGGATTGCCATTATCGACAGCATTCAGAAAGCCTTCGCCTGTAACTTTAAACCGAACCAGATTCTCAGCATCGGGAACAAGATGTCCTTCAGCATCCAATACCCGAACTGTAATAAATGACAGGTCGCTTCCATCCGCTTTTATATTGTTTCTATCTGCCAGCAACTCAAGCTTAGCCGGTTTTCCGGCTGTATTTATCTCTCTTACTAATATCTCTTTACCGTTTTTTCTGGAGACTGCTTTCAGTGTACCGGGCGTAAATGGCAATCTCCATTTAACATGCATCTCATCATGAACTTTCTTTTGAGAGCCTAAAGACGTTCCGTTCAGATACAGTTCCACTTCATCTGCATGATTATAATAAGCTACCACATCTACCGTATCACCCTGCTTCCAGTTCCAGTGAGGGTAAATATGCAGAACAGGTGTATCTGTCCATTCACTTTGATAAAGATAGTATACATCCTTTGGAAAACCAGCCAGATCAATTATTCCAAAGTAAGAACTTCGCGCAGGCCATGGATACGGGGTTGGTTCCCCGAGGTAATCAAATCCCGTCCAAACAAACATCCCGGATACCTGAGGATTTTTATTAAGCGCTATGAGGCTCTCTTCATGGGTCGATCCCCATGGAGCACTTACATGATCATAAGCAGAAACTGTAAAATTGGGGTTTCCACCCCCCTTAATGGGTTTGTCCCATGCTTCAGGCCAGCGGCGGATGGTATCAAATGGTACAAGATCATAATGCCCACGTGTCTCCAGGGCCGAGGTACTTTCAGTAACTATCAGTTTCTTTCCCGGCCAGCGGCTGTGGAATTCTGCCCATGCCCTGTGATTATAATTATATCCGATCAAATCAAATGCTTCCGACGCTATCAGATTGTTCCATACATTGATCTCATTATTGGCAGTAGTAACAGCACGGGTAGTATCAAGGCTTTTAACAATTGAAACAAGTTCACGGGCAATGATCCTTCCGGTAGTGTCGCCTTTTTTTTCATCGCCCCACTGTTCCTGTATTTCGTTACCCACACTCCAGATCATTACACTGGGATGGTTCCGGTCGCGTTTTATAAAATCTTCAAGATCTCTTTTATGCCACTTATCCCAATCGAGATGGTAATCAAATGGATTCTTCTGCTTTTTCCACATATCAAAAGCTTCGTCCATGACGATAAAGCCCATTTTATCGCACAGATCAAGCAACCCGGGAGCCGGAGGATTATGTGAAGTACGTATCGCGTTGCAACCCATTTCCTTCAGTATCTGCAGTTGGCGTTCTGCCGCACGCACGTTAAAAGCAGCGCCTAACGCTCCCAGGTCATGGTGGTTACACACGCCTCTGATCTTTAATGGCTGGCCATTCAGAAAAAATCCTTTCTCTGCATCAAACCTGAAGCTCCTGATCCCAAAAGGCGTTTCATAGGTATCACTCAGTTTATTATTTACCACAACACTGCTGACTGCCCTGTACAATGCGGGATTTGAAACCGACCATAGCTGAGGATCAGGAACATTCATATTTTGAGAAATTTCATAACTTGCTCCTGCCGCAATTGTTCTCTTTACCGACGCTCTTGTTACTTCTGACCCCTGCGGATTATATATAACTGTATTCAGCGTAACCAAAGCAGCAATTGCCGACTGGTTTGTAACGATAGTCTTAATACTGGTGAGGGCTTTTGAAGAAGTAATTGCCGGAGTAGAAATAAATGTTCCCGGAGTTGGCACATAGATCCGCGACGTAGTTGTTAACCAAACGTTCCTGTAGATACCTGATCCGGAATACCAGCGTGAGTTAGGCTGTTTTGAGTTATCCACTTTCACGGCGATAAGATTTTTTTCAGCACCATACTTAAGATAGGGAGTAAGGTTAAAACGAAAAGAAATATAGCCATTCGGCCGTTCACCAAGGTAATGACCGTTGATCCAAACCTCACTCCGATGATATACGCCCTCAAAGTCTATGAAGACAAGTTTCCCCTTATTTGCAGCCGGAATAGTAAATGTTTTCCTGTACCAGCCAGTTCCGCCAGGCAGCGCTCCGCCACCGGGGGCAGCGGGATTGTCTTTGCTGAAGTCGCCTTCAATACTCCAGTCGTGCGGGAGGTTTAGGGTACGCCAGCCCGCGTCACTTTTAACACCCGACTGCCAGCCGTCCCCTGCATTTAATTTAAAATGCCAGCTCTCATTAAAAGACCGGCGTTTCTCTTGTTCCTGCGCCTGGGATAACATTGTAAAAAGCAGCAGGATTAAAGACATCAGAGATGATGAAAGAGTTCGGTTCATAGAAGCAATCTGATATAATTAAAGCAAAGCAGTGTTAGTACTGAAGCTAACACTGCTGTTGTATATTTAAAGAATATAATGGAATGCCAGCCACTCATCTTTTGCAGCATCATAACTGGTACCGAACCAAATTCCCTTAGTTTCAACTTTTCCAGGGAATGCTTTTACCACTTTAATTGTATTGGTAGCAGGGCTCATCCAGTGTCCCGGGTTCTGAACCAGGGTATTATCATTCAATGTTATTTCATTCGTTTCTTCATTGACCGTAAATGTACCCCTGGTAAATACTCCATTCTGGTTAAGGGTGTAATTGCTGCCTCCGTTCAAACGATCAAAGAGGATCCATGAATTTTTAGCAATAGCGTCCCAATCATCATCCCATCCCCAGGTTTCAGAATCAGCCGCAGCCTTAGTCCATCCTTTTCCTTTGGCAATCCAATCCACCGGATTTCCTGCCCAATCCAGGGCCCACATCCTGCCCGAAGAGGTATTACCCGTTAACATTTCCATCAGCTTTCCTGCTCCGAAAACCGGATCAAAGCCTTCATCAGGGCCGGTTTCTTCAGGCACCCAGCTATCAGAATATTGTTTTGAAATAAAATTGTAAGATAACATAGCAAGGCCTTCTCCATCAACATCTCTGTCTCTGATTACTCCTAATTGCATCGTATTTTCATCCAGGGACAAGAGGGTATAGTTCGTCCAGTTGCTGATCCCTGTCAATCCGTTCTTAGCTGGTTTATAATCCCTGAGAATACTGGCATTATTGATCGTTAACGTCTTCGCGGCCGAATTCAGATAGTAGGTCCCTGTTTGTACGACTCCCTGCTCCAACCGTTTATTGGCAGTAAAATTAGCACCGCCTTTCAGGCTGAATGTCATAGTCCCATAATCCCCCTGTGTCATCATCCCTCCGTAAATCGTAGCCAGATCAGGGCCCCATGTCCAGCAGTCGGCTCCATAGCATCCTGTAAGATTGGCGCCGCCATTCCAGGGGTTCCCTTCTTTTAACCAGCCATTATTAACTCCGTAAAAAGTAAGGGGGCCAGAGAAGAATTTTGCATCCGTATCCAAAATCCAAACCTTTTCCTCTCCTACACCCCCGGAAATAGCCGTCCAAAGAGGGTCATTTACATAATTCAGATTATCTTCAGTTACTGTAATGATTACCGGATCCAATTCTACTATAGATCCCCCGGTAAGGACAGCAAATTTAATGGTATAATCTCCCTTAAATGCAAAATGAATAGTATCAGTTGTTCTTGTTGAACGGCCTGTACCAAAATCCCACATAGAGATAGTTCCCGGGGTTTCATTTCTCAGGATAACCGTGTTACCACCTGCATCAATATTCTTATCCTGAATAATAGAGTACTTAATATCTGATTTATTAAGAGCCTGTTCAAGATTGTAATCATCTTTCCGGCATGTTACTATAAAAAGTGACATTCCGAGGAGTATGGAGAATATTTTTATAAATCTTTTCATCACTAATTTCTTTTAGTTAATCCAACTTTTACATTTTTACCAACCCGGGTTTTGTACCAATACGCCATTAGACAGCGTTATCTGGGTATATGGGATCTGCGAGAGGCCCTTTGTTTCTATCAATTTCGAAGCTGTAATCGTCTTGGATACCGTTACACCTCCATTCAATACAGTGGTCGTTTCGGCTATTTCAGATGCAGCCTTATTAATACCCTGTCGCAGCAGGTCCCAATAACGGATTCCTTCAAAAGCAAACTCAAGCCAGCGTTCTTTTAAAATATTATCAGGTGTTGCTGATAATGGGGTATATTTATCTTTATATGCACGCTGCCTTACCTCATTAAAGTAGGTTTGTGCATTGGGACTTCCAAGTTCTGCAGCCATCAGCAGCACATCAGAATACCTGATAGAAACGTAGTCCTGAAACTGGCCTCTCTGAAAATCCTTGTTGCCGTAGAGTGCTTCTGGAAGAGGAACACCTGCTTCATTTACCATGGGGGCATATTTCTTAATATAATACCCGGTATATTCTCTATGCCCTTTTTGCTTGGTATAACTTATCCGCTCATCATTAACGGAAATAATAGACGCAATCCTGCGGGTATCGGTGCTGCTATAGGCATTCCAGATTTTAGGATTCACAGTAGCTCCGCCCCATCCGTTTCCATAAGGATAGCTATACTGATCACGCATTCCATACATTATCATCCAGAAATTCCCGTCAAGATTTCCATCATAATCACTGGTCGCGGTGTATTTAATGGCGAATAAAGTTTCCTTATTATCTTCGCCTGCATAGGCCGACAAGGATGCCGCAGGCCATAGATCAGCAAAATCCTCCACCAGTCCAAAACCTCCGTTACTGATTATATCTTCAAGATAAGTTAAGGTCTGAGAACGATTCACTACTCCCATAAGATCTGGTTTTCCATAATATCCTGTATAAAAAAGGTATACACGAGCCAGCAAGGCTTCAGCGGCCCATTTAGTTACTCTTCCATGGGTTGCGACAGGTTGAGATGTATAGCTTGCAGCCGGGAGGTTTTCTGCTGCAAACTTCAGGTCTTCAGCGATCACTTTATAAACATCATCCGGATTTGCCTGAGGTACATTTTCACTTGAAGGTGCAGTAAGCAAAGGAATATTTCCCCACAATCTTACCATATCAAAATACATATAGGCCCGTAAAAACCTGGCTTCTGATTCATATGTATTTCTTAGGGCTGCATCTGAGCCCCAGCTAATCTGGTCCATTTTGCTGATCAGCATATTACAACGATAAATTCCTTCATAATAAAGCTGCCAGTTTCTATTGAACAGGTTCAGATCTGACGGTGATCTGGACTTATCGAATTCATCCATCATCTGATACCCCAGACCATCGGAGTTTCCGGTACCCCCAAAACAATCATCAGAAAAAACTTCAGAAGCAACAGGGAGGGCAATGCCGTCTGTCCATACTCTTTGCAAACCGTCATAGCATCCTACCAGAGCAGTATAAGCATCTGCAGGAGTTTTATAGTAGTTCTGCTCATTAGCTGAAGTCAGCGGCTCTGTATCAAGAAAATCTTTGCATGCCGATGTAAGTAAAAGCAATACCGGCAGAATAAATATTTTAAATATTTTCATATCATTCAAGTTTTTAGAATCTAATATTAGCTCCAAACAAAAGGGTTCTCGGGCGGGGATAATAACCAAGGTCAATACCGGAAGCAAAGCTGGTAGTACCATACCCTATTTCGGGGTCCATCCCATTGTATTTGGTAAAAGTATAAACGTTTAAAGCTGAGGCATAAATTCTCACCTGCTTCAGATAACTCTTTTTAAGTACCTTACCGAAGTCGTACCCCAGGGTAATATTATTTATCCTGAGAAAGTCGCCTTTATGAATATACAAATCCGAGAAGTTAATCCAGTTTCTGGCATCTTCAGTTACTCTTGGCATAGAGTTAGAAGAACCCGGCCCGTGCCAGCGCCCGAGAATTGCAGTAGAATAATTACTGTATTGACTGGCCTGATTACGCCACGATTGTACAAGCTCATTTCCAGCGACGCCTGATGCCAGCACCGAAAAATCAAAAGCCTTATAATTTCCGGAAAGAGAAATACCAAATGTGTAATCAGGATTTGGATTTCCGATCACCGTCCTGTCGAGGTCATTGATTACTCCGTCATCGTTAAGATCTGCGTACCTTACATCACCTGGCTCTGCATCTGGCTGAATGACTTTATTTGAAGACGAAAGGTTATTTAAAACGTCCTGTTCTGACTGAAATATTCCATTTGTTTTTAACCCCCAGAAGTATCCTATCGGAAATCCGCTTTGTGCCCGGTAGAATTCAAGAGAGTTGTTAAACAGTAAGTTCCCTTCGCCATGGATAATTCCGTCAGCATTTGGAATTCTGCCTACTTTATTCTTATTATAAGAACCATTCAGGCCTACAGAATAATTAAAATCGCCCGCATTGCTTCTATACGCAAGAGCAAGTTCTATTCCCCGGTTACTTACGTTACCCCCGTTAATGAACGGAGCTTTAGCTCCGGCAGTTGCCAGAACAGGAGCTTCAATTAACCAGTCTTTGGTGGTTTTATCATACCAGTCGAAATTAACACTTAGTTTTCCGTTTATTAAACTGGCATCAAGTCCCAGGTTCGTTTGTTCTGAAGTTTCCCATTTTATATCCGGATTGCCAAGTCTGCTTGGATATGCACCCGGAGTTAAAACCGTCTCTTTATCACCAAAAATATAATTGGTATAAGAGAAGGTGATTGGCGTCAGATATTGAAAAGGATCAATGTTCTGATTCCCAACCTGTCCCCAGCTTGCACGAAACTTCAAATAGTTTAACCATCCCTGCTGTTGCTTCAAAAATGATTCGTTGGAAATAACCCATCCGGCAGACACGGAAGGGAAATATCCCCAGCGGTTCCCGGCAGCAAAGCGGGAGGATCCATCGGCTCTTAACGTTGTATTTAACAGGTATGTGTCTTTGAAATTATAATTTAACCGCCCGAAGTAAGACATTCTTCTGTCGGGATTTGAGGGCCCTCCTGCAATAGTGATATTAGCACCTTCAGAATTTGTTGCGTTATCTAACCATGCATGATCCAGATCGCTGAATACCAGATTTGTATTCGTTCCTCTGATATTCGACCCACTGTATTGGAAGGAGGATGTTCCCGCTAATGCTTCAAAATGATGTTCAGAGTTCACATTGAATTTATAACTCAATGTGTTCTCCCATAAAAACGACTTCGTTTTATCCATCGACTGGGTAGCACTGGTACTGTTATTATATGTATAAATAGACAGTTTATAAACAGGAGAAAAAGAACGGGATTCGTAAGCAGAGTAATCCATTCCCAAACTCGATTTAAAAGTAAGCCCCTTAACCGGCTCCACTAACAGATATACATCCCCTACCAAACGCTGATTGTTTCTTCGGTTTTGATTACTATAAACCATTTGAGCATATGGGTTCGCTTCTCCGTTATACCAGTCGGAAGCACTATTATCAAAGAAATTTCCATTTTCATCATACACCGGAACAAAAGGGCTGGTATTAAAGGCTCCTCTCAGTGTATTATTATATTGATTGCCTACCTGTATCCCGTTATTTTTAACATAACTGAAGGTAAGATGCTGACCCATTTTGATAATATCCTTATAAAAGTTATGCTCTGAATTGGCCTTAAAATTATACCTCTGATAGTTGGATAAGTCCTTCCCTCCTGCAACACCTTCCTGAGAGGTATATGATAACGAGGTAGAAAAAACAGATCCGGCAGAAGATCCCTGGGCCCCTAAAGAGTAATTTTGGGTAAGGGCATCGCTAACAAACATCTTATCGATCCAATTGGTTCCAGGCCCCATAGCAGCAATCTCTTCATTTGTAAAATAGGGTTGTTTATCTGAATTCACTGCAGCCTCATTCATAATAGAAGCATACTGCTGAGAATTTAGCAGCTCTGCTTTTTGTGCAACATTTTGAGTCCCGGTATAAGAATCAAAGGTAATCTGGTTCGATTGCCCTGCTTTCCCCTGCCGCGTAGTTACCAGAACAACGCCATTCGCTGCCTGTGAACCATAAATTGCAGCAGAGGCAGCATCTTTTAATATATCTATTGACTCTATATCGGCCGGATTTATGTAGGAAATATCTCCTGTCTGAACCCCGTCAACGATGTATAGTGGTCCTGCATTATTTATCGTACCCAGGCCGCGGATAATCACCTTCATACTTTCACCCGGCTGTCCGGAGGTTGATGTAATTTGTACTCCCGGAGTTTGGCCCTGTAATGCCTGTAAAGCATTGGTTGAGTTTTGCCTTTGAAGATCTTCTCCCTTCACCTGTACCGTCGCCCCTGTTACAAGCTTCTTTCGCTGAACACCATATCCAACTACTACTACCTCATCCAAAGCTTTTACATCGTCTCTTAACTGCACATTAATGATATTGCTTTGTCCGACTGTTACAGCCTGAGATTGAAATCCAACGGAGCTAAACTGAAGGATGTCTCCGGTAGTAACAGTTAAAGTAAAGGCTCCGTTTGGATCTGTACTTGTACCTCCCGTTTTGCCTTTTATTTTTACTGCCACTCCCGGAATGGGCTGCTTATCAGAAACCCCTGTTACCTTACCGGTAACAGTTCTATTCTGGGCATAGCCGGAAATGCTATAGAGCATTATAGAAATAATGGCCCATAAGAGAACCCTTATCCTCCTTTTTGTAATCGTTCTTTTCATATTTTTGGTTTTTTTGGTTATTTGTTTTATTCTATTACATCCTTAGCGTTATTTGTTTTCCGGTATAGTTTACTTTTTGCTCCGGCTGCAATTCAAAGTTTAGCGGAGATGCCTTTTGTGGGCTCAGCCAAACCACCCGGACCGTTCTGTTCTGCAGCATCCCCCGGAAACTTCCTTTCCGTTCACCGAGAGTTAATGTTTTTGTCTTCTCGTCATAGGTTAAGGGGATAGTTGAATAAGACCCTTTTTCATAGTTATAATTAATACCTTCATCTTCATACAAAGTAAAAGACGCATCCTTCCCCGTATATACATATAAGGTCAACGGATCCGCCGGTTTTTCTGAAGTATACTGCAACTCAGGACCGAAAGGCAGGATGGAGCCTTCCTTAACATACACCGGCATTCTTTCATAAGGAGCATCGGAAAGAATCCTTTTACCCCCAGTGGAATATTTTCCAGTATAGAGATCGTACCAGCCACAGCCTGCGGGCAAATAAACGCTTCTCGTTTTAGCTTTATATTCATAAACAGGATTAATCAGAAGTGAGGGGCCAAACATATATTCGTCTGCAATATCTCTAACGGTAGTGTCGGCCGGAAAATCCATTACAAGGCCTCTCATAATAGTATAGTTTTCCAGCCAGGCATTCCCCGCCAGCGAATAGATATAGGGCATTAAGCGGTAACGCAGTTTGTTGTAATACAACATGCTTTTATATGCAGGATGATCTTCAGGGGCTATATTAAATATCTCCCGGTACGGAAATTGCCCATGTACCCTGAATATCGGAGTAAAGGCACCGAACTGATACCATCGGGCATTCATTTCACGCCATTCATCCAGATCGGGTCCTTTGGCATTTTCAAATCTTCTCTCTACAGAAAATCCTCCGATATCCATTGTCCAGTAAGGCAGCCCCGATAAAGAAAAGTTTATTCCGGCAGAGATCTGATCTTTCATATCGTGCCAGCGGGAAGATATGTCTCCGCTCCACGTAACTGCGGCATAACGCTGCTGGCCTGCATAAGCCGAACGTGTAAGAATAAACACCCTGCTATCCGGGTTTGCGGCTCTCTGTCCTTCGTAAATACCTTTGGAATTTTGAAGGGGAAAAGCGTTAAAGTACCTTACGCCGGAACCAATTGAAGGATTTAACAACGTTTTACGGGTTTCAACGTCCAAATTAGAGTGTATATCCGGCTCGGTAGCATCCAGCCACCAGGCATCCACCCCTTTTTTGTACAGCTTATTATCTATTAATTTCCAGAAACCCGCGCGTGCCTTGTCGTTAAAGGGATCATAAAATGTCGAAGAATATCCTTTTCCGATCCAGTCTTTTCGCCCGTCTTCAATATTACGCATGTAAAGCCATCCGTTTTTCTCAAATTCATTATAAGCGTCGATTCCTTTATAGAATTTGGGCCATACAGAGATCATAAAATGAGTATGATATTTGGAGTGAAGGTCTGACAGCATCTTTTCAGGAGCAGGGAATCTGTTTATTTCAAATTCCTGGCTTCCCCATTGATCCGGCGCCCAGTACGACCAGTCGAGCACTATATTATCCAGCGGAATCTTTTTATCCCTGAATGTTTTCACCGTGCTCAGTATTTCGTCCTGTGTTTTATACCGTTCGCGGCTCTGCCAGAAACCCATAGCCCAGGCGGGCACAATGGGAGCACGTCCTGTGAGGGTGCGGTATCCGCTGATCACTTCATCTATATTATTACCGCTGATTAAATAATAATCTATCTGATCGCCTGCTTCCGAGCTGAAAGAAAACAGGTTCTTACTGCGTTCAGGAACAGGACTTAACCATTTAAGAGAAAGGTAGGACTCTCCTCCATCGGGCACCCATTCCAACACTACAGGATATTTCTTCCCGCGTTCCAGATGATATGGCAGTTCGATGGAACCCGCGTTCCAGGGCTGGCGCCACCGGTCGGCAAGAAGTTTTCCGCCGATCCATAGTTTTATATATCCGGCATATTTTAAAAAGAAAGTATGCGTGCCCCCATAAGGAGATTCTATGGAGCCTTCCCACCTCACTTTCCCGTTAGCAAGCTTAAAGCTGTCGGGAAAATTTTTCATATCTTTCAGAAAGGAATAATCGATATCCGACTCCGCACGTATTACAGAACCGGCTGATTTGTCTTTACCGGCATAGGTAGCGGTAAGCCATCCCGCCTTTCCATCTGAGGCATAGAGTTTAAGATGAGATAACGGTTGTAATTCTCTCACATCGCCTGCTTTTGTAACAGAATAATTGTCCCACAATATTCCATAGTTCTTACTCGATACCATAAATGGAACTGCAACATCCGTATTGTACTGCGATAGGTTTACCTGGTGCCCCCTGTAATTCATTACTCCATTCTGATGCTGCCCCAATCCATAAAAAGCTTCAGAAGCATCGGTCTGAAAATCCTGCCTGATCTTATAAAATGCATCGCCTGAGTAAGATGATGATATAAATGAACATCCATCCCGCGCTTCTTCCCTGAGAATTACCTTCCCTTCCCGATCAGTGAAACCAACTGCCCCGTTTAACAGGCTAACGTTGGCATTCAGGTATAAAGTTTTTATATTCACTTCTGCGGCCGACTGGCTCAGTTTCCATTCCGGCGCTTTAGAATTGGTGTCTGCAATCATCAGACTCTTATGAGATGTTACAGCATCAGAAGGGGCAGAAGTAACATGAATGATCTTATCTGAAATAACCTGTAACCGGATAATCTGAGATACAGCACTATTTTTATCCCTTATTGTTACAATTACGCCATTATCCAGCTTTCTGACATCCTCTGTCTGAGCGTTGACATCTGTCAGGATAAAAAAGGAAAATAAAAAAACAGCTAATATTCTTCTGTGCATAATCCGGTTAGTTAAAAACATTAGGCCCCCTTACAATAAGATCAAGGCCAATACCTTTCTGTTTGTTCCTGTAAAGCTATGTGAGGTTTAAAAGATTAAGGGTATTGAAATGTTTAAATATGGGTATAGAAATGTTAACCACACACTTAACTTACTACAAAACAAATAATTAAACATACTATATTAGTCTGGAATTTCATCCGAAGTAGTATTTTTTCGCTGTTTAGACCATAAAGATGGCAGTACGCCAAATTCAAATTTGAAATATTTTGCAAAATACTTTGGATTATTAAAGCCAACCTCATATGCAACCTCCGCAACTGTGAGCTGCGACTTTTCCAGCAACTGCACAGCACGCTTTAAACGGATGGTACGAATAAATTCAATAGGTGTCTTCCGTGTAAGCTGCAGCAATTTCTTATATAAGGCCACCCTGCTCATGGCCATTTCCCTGCTGAACTCTTCAACAGAAAATTCAGAATTGGAAATATTTTTTTCAATAATGAGTAAGGCCTGCTGTATAAACTTTTCGTCAGACGAAACTAATTCTACATTTGAAGGCTTAACTTCAACCTGTCTCTGATACGTTTTACGAAGGGATTCCTGTTGTATTAACAGGTTCTTAATTTTAGATATAAGTACTTCAAAATTAAAGGGCTTTGTCATATAATCACTTGCCCCTGTTTCCAGCCCTCTCAGCAACTGTTCCTCTCCGGTCATGGCAGTAAGCAAAATAACAGGGATATGGCTTGTACGCTTATCATTCCGTATTTTCAGACATAAATCTATCCCATTCATTTCAGGCATACTGATATCCGAAACGATCAGGTCAGGATGATCAGCCAGCGCCTTGCTCCAGCCCGTTTTCCCATTAGATGCCTCTGCTATCTGATAATGCTCCTTCAGGTTATCCTTCAGGTAAAACCTGAAATCTTCATTATCTTCAATCAGGAGAATACTTTGCTTTTTCTGATTTCCGGGAACTTTTTCATCTCCGGGCACGGCGTCTGTTAAAAGCTCCCCGTCAGAAACCCCGGCCTCTTCCATATAAATACCCTCTGCGGCCACTTTCATCGCCTTAACGGGCAACTCAACAATAAAACAGCTACCTTTATCGGGCTCACTTTCAACGCTTATTGTTCCGCCATGAAGATTTACAAATTCTCTGGTGATGGCAAGTCCGATACCGCTGCCCTGATTTACCATGGAGCCCGGAACTTCACTCTGAAAGAACCGTTCAAATATTTTCTCCTGTTTGTCCGGAGAAATTCCGATACCGCTGTCTTTAATAATGATCCGAAGAATATCCGATTCGGCATCTACCGTTTTAAGGCATACTTCGAGGAAAACCGACCCTCCCTCTGAAGTAAATTTAAAGGCATTTGAGAGTAAATTAAAGAGAATCCGTTCAATCTTATCATGATCAAAATTTGTAATAAGTGAATTTAATTCTGATCTGAAATCAAAATTTATATTCTTTTTCTCAGCAAGGTCTGTAAATGACTGAAAACTGTCTTTAATAAATTCAATAATATCACCTTCTTCTGGCTGTAAATTCAACTGGTTCTCCTCCATCTTCCTGAAATCCATCAACTGATTGACCAGATTAAGCAGACGACGGGCATTACGCTGTACTAACTGAAGGTGATACTTCTCATTACTATCAACCGCATTCCTCAATAACTTATCAAGGGGACTCAGGATAAGAGAGAGAGGGGTACGGAATTCGTGACTTACATTGGTAAAGAACTTTATCTTCATTATATCCAGCTCATGCATCCGGTGTGCTGTCTGACGCTCCTGCTCAATTGCAAACTGTGTTTTGAGCTTCTGAATACCTCTGCGCCTGATATAAAATAAAAGGGCCAGCACTACTATGATGTATAAAGCGCAGGCCAAAGGGGTTTTCCAGAAAGGCGGAAGGATCTCAATCTTAAGGGCAATCCCTTCATTATTCCAAATTCCGTTGTCGTTGGATGCCCTGACTCTGAAAATATACTCTCCCGGATCCAGGTTTGTAAAGGTAGCCTTACGATTTTTTCCATCTGTTGTCAGCCACTGGGAGTTAAAACCTTCCAGCATATACGAATACTTATTCTTTGCAGCATTAGAAAAATTTAAGGCTGCAAATTCTATCGAGAATACATTCTGATCATAGTTAAGCTTTACTTCATGTGTTTCGGTGATAGAGTTTTTCAGGATTACATTCCCATCGGTCACTTCACCCGGCGCCAGGCTCTGATTAAACAACTGAAAACCGGTTAAGACTACAGAAGGCGCCTGCTTATTGGTTTTGATATTATCAGGATTAAACAGGTTAAAGCCATTTGATCCGCCAAATATGAGTTCACCTTTTCTCGTCTTTAAAGCCGCATTTTCATTAAACTCCCTTCCCTGTAAACCATCCAGTTCATCGTAATTTCTGAAGCTGCAGGTATATGCATTCCCTTTTTCATTGACAGTTATATTGGAAATGCCATTAGGGGTACTTAACCATATTTGTTGCCTGTTATCTTCTAAAAGAGTAAGAATGGTATTATCAGGCAGGCCATCGCTTACCCGGAAGACCCCGAACCGGCCAGCCGCCTGATAAAAAACATTCAGGCCATCTTGCGTACCGGCCCATATCCTGCCATGGCTATCCTGCAGTAAAGAGAGTACATTATCATTACTCAGGCTTTGAGGATCATTTTCGGCATGTGAATAATGTTTAAACTTACCACTTTGCTTCAACCATACATCGATACCATTATCGGTACCTATCCAGACATTTCCGGCTTTGTCCTCAAGCAGAGCGGCAATATAGTTCGACTGAATTGAATTGGGGAACCTGCCCCGGTAATGTTTAAACATGCCGGTAGCCCGGTCAAATAAATCAAGTCCTCCCGCCAATGTTCCAACCCAAAGGTTATGGCCTGAATCTTCCATAATTTCCCAGACACGATCATCAGAAAGGCTGGAAGCATTATCGTCATTATGTTTATAGTGAATAAACTTATTCCCGTCATAGCAATCAAGACCGCCGAAATAAGTACCAATCCATAGCTTATGCTCATGATCGATCCATAGACTTACTATTACATCATTGCTCAGGCTGTTATCATTTTCCGGATTGTGTATGAATCTGGTAAAACTGTTCTTCTGTCTGTTAAAATAAATCAGTCCTCCTCCATTTGTGCCTATCCATAAATTTCCCCGCGCGTCCTCCACAAAACGGTTAACATCTTCATAACATAAACTATTGGGATCGCCTGGCCGGTGGCGGTATATCGGAAATTTAATAATACTCTCATGATAATAGCTTAGTCCTCTTTTAAAAGTCCCGATCCACATAATTCCGCTGCTATCCTTATAAACAACAAGTGTGCTGTTCTGCGCCAGGCTTTTTTCATCAGTCTCCCGGTTGAGTAAATAGCTTACTTTTCTGTCCTTCTTATCAAAAAGATTGATTCCTCCATGATCTGTACCTATCCATATAATCCCTTTATTATCCTGGCTGATACTATAGATATTATTTGTATTAAGCTTAAGCCTGGTATCGCCTTTTGTATAATGCTCCTTTACTGTTTTTGAAGCATTTATATAATAAATACCCTTGGGCCTGTCGGTAGAATAGATCCATACGTCATTTTCATTATCAGCAAAAATTCTGTAGGAAGCAGTTTCTGACGATCCTGTTATTTTTATTCTGTATGTTAATTTATTGGTCTTTCCGCTCACCTGTTCAGCGAGGCCATTGTTATAAACCACCCAGGCGTCGCCGGCAGAATTGAGACACAAAGACGTGCTGCTAATGCCGGTAGGAGTGCGGCTGACCCGCAAAGCTTTTTTTTCAGTTTCGCCGAAGCGATATAACCCGGCAGTTGTAATTATCCAAAAGCTGCCCTTCCCATCTCCCCGTATATCTGTAATGGCACCATCCATATCTGCAGTTTTCAAAAAGCGTTCGGGATGCCGGTCAAAATTTTCCTTTACAGGATCATATATTACATACCCTATACGGGTTTGCACCCACAATTTACCATAGGGGCCCTCCTGTATATTCAGTACATTATCGTCATTAAGAGAAGTGCTGTCACGGAGAATATGCTTGAAAACTTTAAAGACATACCCGTCGTAACGATTAAGCCCCGACATGGTGGCAAACCACATAAATCCTTTCCGGTCTTTCAGGATGCTGTTAACCTGGTTATGAGAAAGGCCGTTTGAAATATTAAGCTGGGAAAACTGATATTGCAGGGGCTGGCCTTTAGTAAGAAAACTAAAGAGAAAGAAACAAACAATAAAAGTAGATATCCGCTTCGGCATAAAGATTAGTTTCCAGGGGGCTTTCAGCAATGCTGAATCATAAACACTAAATTATGACTTTATTAATATAAATCTACAACCTTTCAAAAGATTCAGAAGAAGCAAACCTCCTGATCGGACCGCTCCTCCTTCATCTGGCCGCCTTTCATAATTTAACTATATTCTATTTTGAACATAACAGAGTAAATTGTAAAAACGATTAATATTTCATAATCAGTCAGATTAAAAATCAGATATTTGATCCGGACATTTTTTATTCAAAACGGCTGCAAAATATTTAAAATATATTTTGTAACCGATTACATTTTTATTTTAAAACTTTTCTTACTTTAGTTAATAAAGAGTGAATATAATCCGGTTTTCCAATATATGAACCATCATAAAGAAGTTACGATATATGATATCGCTAAAACCTTAAATATCTCTGCTGCTACTGTTAGCCGGGGGTTAAAAGATCATCCGGCAATCAGTAAGAACACAAAGAAAAGAATCATTGAAGCGGCAAAAGCTATGGGTTACCGTTCCAATACTTTTGCAAGTAACCTGCGCCGGCAAAGAACGAATACAATAGGAATCATCGTACCCCGTCTTAACAGTACGTTTATGTCTGATGTAATTGCAGGCATGGAAAAGATTGTAAACGACGCAGGATATAATTTAATTATCAGCCAATCGCTCGAAAGCGTAGAAAAAGAAATAAAGAATGCGGCAACCATGTTTAACAACAGAGTAGATGGGCTGCTGGTCTCGCTGGCATATAATACCGAAAATATTAACCATTTCAGTCAGTTCATAAAAAAAGGGATTCCACTGATATTTTTCGATCGTGTTTATGAACATCCGGCATGCCCTACAATTGTTATAAATAACTACAAAGCCGGATACGAAATAACAAGTCATCTCATAGAGCAGGGCTGCAAAGATATTATGCATATTTCCGGCAGCCAGTTGAGGAACGTTTATCTCCAGCGATGTAAAGGATATAAGGATGCCCTTGCAGATCATGGTATCCCGTTTAAAAATAATAATCTTATCATTAATAACCTAAGTGCAACTGAAGCTACGCAAACTGCGCACCAGATATTGTCAATGCCCGACAGACCCGACGGTATTTTTGCCGCCAATGACACCTGTGCGGTATCCTGCATGATTGAATTGAGGAAACATGGAGTCCGGATCCCCGATGACATAGCATTTGCCGGCTTTAATAACGATCCTATTTCACAGATCGTGGAGCCTAACCTCACTACAGTCGACTATAAAGGAAATGAAATGGGTGCAGTCGCAGCGAGAACACTTATCGGGCATTTAAACGGCAATTTTGATTTTCTCCTCACCAATACTCTTATGCTAAGGCACGAGCTGATTATTCGTGAATCATCCTTAAAAAAGGAAATGTTTTATGAGCAGTAATAGCTCCGGCTATATGTGTTTAATATAAGCTATACAGGTTTATAAAGTTCAATCGCAATCGGTTGCATAAAGAAAAAAATTCATACCTTAGCCATTATGAAAGATGATGGTCAGCATAAACAGAGGATTGCCCTCATAACCGGAGGAGCATCCGGAATAGGATTTGCCATAGCAAAAGAATTTGTAAGAAATAATATCTTCACTATTATTATCTCCCGGGATCCTGCAAAACTTCAAAAAGCAAAAGACGAACTGGGGGCTTCATGTGAAGTTATATCGTTCGACCTGACTAAATTTGAGAGGGTGCCCGAACTGATTGAGCGGGTACAAAGTCAATTCGGCTCTATTGATATCCTCGTAAACAACGCAGGGATCAACATGAAAAAAGACTTCTGTGAAGTAAGCAATGAAGATTTCCAGACCATTCTTCAAACAAATGTTACTTCAGTCTTTGTTATATCGAGAGAGGTTGTAAAGGGTATGATTGAAAAAGGGCGGGGCAGCATTATCAATATAAGTTCAATGGCAGCGCAATATGGTATTCCTAAAGTAATTGCCTACACAGCATCTAAAGCTGCCATTGATGGAATGACAAAGGCAATGGCTGTTGAGCTCTCCCCTAAAGGTATTCGCGTAAATGCTATTGCACCTGGCTTTATTGCTACTGATATGTCGGCAAAAGCACTAAACAGCGACTCAGAAAGGAAACATAAAGTATTATCACGTACTCCACTAGGCTATCTGGGCGACCCTTCCGATATTGCTGCAGCCGCATTGTTTCTTGGCTCAGACAGTTCAAAATATATTACCGGTGTAATATTACCGGTAGACGGAGGCAACTCTATAGGCTTTTAAAAGATGATTTGAATGTGCTTTCCGGGGAACCAAGGTACCTTCTCTTTAATAAAAAAGGCCTCCATAACTCAGGGATATGGAGGCTTTTACACGGTACTCAATCAAAGGATATATATCATTAAAAGATATACTTCGTACTTAAAAAATTAGAAGTGTTTTCACTTACGATCTCATTAAAAAGTTTTTTATTGTTCTCATTCAACTTAGTTGCCACAAGAGAACGGATCGAAAATGAACGCAGTGCATCATGAACAGATAATGTTCCTTCCGCACTATCCTTACGTCCGGTAAAAGGAAACACATCCGGTCCGCGCTGGCACTGAGCATTGATATTAACACGGCTGACAAGATTAACAAAAGGATCGATCAGTGCAGAAACTTCTTCAGCATCATTGCTAAATATACTTACCTGCATCCCATGAGGCGAATCAATCTGATACTCTATTGGCTCTTCAATGGATTCAAACGGAACAACGGGGATTACAGGGCCAAATTGCTCTTCCCTGTAAAGCTTCATCTTTTCATTTACAGGATAAACAATGGCAGGATAAAAGAAAGATTCAGCAATAGCCCCGCCATTCGGATTAACCACACGGGCCCCGTTAGCAATTGCATCATCAATACATTCTTTTAAATAAGCAGGTTTATGAGGTTCCGGAAGAGGCGTAAGCTTTACATCTTTATCCCAGGGCAGGCCGAATTTAAGTTTAGACACCTCTTCACTTAACAATCTCAGAAACTCATCAGCCACGTCCTTATGAACAAATATCATTTTAATAGCAGTACAACGCTGGCCATTAAAAGAAAGCGCCCCCAAAATACATTCGTTTACAGATAATTTCAGATCTGCATTTTTGGTAACTATGGCAGCATTTTTTGCATCAAGACTCAATACTGCCCTCAGACGGTTAATTTTCGGATGCCGTTTTTTAAGATCATTTGCCACCTTACTTGAGCCAATAAAGGCCAGCACGTTAATCTTTCCGGTTGCCATTAATCCCGGAGTAACGATGGCTCCGCGTCCATAAATAGTATTAACCACTCCTTTAGGGAACGAATCGCGGAACGCTTTAAGTAAAGGATAATGGAGTAATGTACCGTGCTTTGGCGGTTTAAATAAAAGGGTGTTACCCATTAGTATAGCTGGGATCAACGTAGTGAACGTTTCGTTAAGCGGATAGTTAAAGGGCCCCATACAAAGCACTACTCCTATTGGCGACCGGCGTATCTGGGCAACAACACCTTCCTCTATCTCAAAGCGCGAGGATTGCCTGTCGATATCTTTAAGCGCATCGATGGTTGCATTGATGTATTCAACCGTACGGTTGAACTCTTTAGCAGCATCGGCATATGATTTACCGATTTCCCACATTATAAGTTTTACAATGAGTGCGCGCTGCTCGCCCATTTTATAAATGAAGCGCTCCATACATTTGATACGGCCATCGATACTCATTGTAGGCCATTCTCCGCGACCGTTATCATAGGCAGCTATTGCAGCGTCAAGCGCTTCCATTGCTTCCTTTTCGGTACAGACAGGATAAGTACCTATCAGTTTCCGCTTAAGCCCTTCTGATGTTGGAATGCAAACAGGTGAATATACCTTACTTACATCACCATCCCATCGCCTCATTTCACCATCACATAAATACTCCCGCTGATGAACCTCATCAATAAGAAATTCCGAAGGAATCTGTCCTTCTTCTACAAAAATGGATTGTAAGTCTAAATTTGAGCTCACTCTGAAAAATTTAAATTAACAATTATTATTTAAAATACCGGCTATTTTCAAGAAAACTCACAGGCAATCAAACTTAATTAAAAGGCATGTCTTTTATATCATGCAAATGTTAAACATTCATACGTTATTCTTAACACCAGTTATTTTATTTGGGAAATCCGCATAAAAAAGATCACCGGTGTATTAACTACCGGTGATCTTTTATGCGGACAGATAAAGCTGCTCAATTACAAATCAGTAATGGGCTTATATTTGGGAACTAAAGAATTCATAACAACCCACCCAATTAAATAAGATACAGCACAGATAGAAAAGATGATAAAATATCCTGCCTCTTCTCCTTTAAAACCCATAAATATCATTTGAGTCTGGCCTGCATAATCAAATAGCACACCAGAACTTTTATTAATAAAGAATGAGCCTATTCCTCCTGCCATACCGCCAATGCCGGTGATTGTTGCAATTGCCTTCTTAGGGAACATATCGCCAACTGTTGAAAATATATTTGCAGACCAGGCCTGGTGGGCAGCTCCGGCAATACCTATAATGATTACAGGGATCCAGTAAGTGATCTGACCTAATGGCTGCGCAAGCAATGCCAGAAGCGGGAAAAATGCAAAGATCAACATTGCTTTCATCCTGCTGGCATACGGGTCCATACCTTTCTTATCCACAAAATAAGATGGAAGCCATCCTCCGATAATAGAAAGAAGGGTGATCATGTAAAGAACAAAGAGGGGAAGCGCGCTTTGCGTACTGTCCATCCCATATACAGAACTTAAATAGGCCGGTGTCCAGAAAAGAAAGAACCACCATACTCCATCAGTCATAAACTTCCCAAAAGCAAATGCCCAGGTCTGTTTATATCTGAAACATTCCTTAAAAGTTACTTTTCTCTCCTTGTCAAATGGGAGCACTTCAACAATCGTACTGTCATATACTATATCCTGCTGGATATAGGCCAGTTCCGCTGCATTTACCCGGGGATGAACTTCGGGTTTTCTGTATATTAAAGTCCAGAAACCCATCCATATAAACCCAAGTGCCCCGATAATAATGAACGACATTTCCCATCCCCAGGCCTTTGCAATAAAAGGAATGGTTATTGGAGCAGCCAGAGCCCCTACGGTAGCACCGGCATTAAAAATACTTGTTGACAACGCTCTGTCCTTCTTGGGAAAATATTCTGCTGTAGCTTTAATAGCCGCCGGAAAGTTCCCGGCTTCACCAAATGCCAGTATCAAACGTGCAAAAATAAATAAAGTAACACTAACCGTTATTACCATTGCCGTATTGTCGACCATTGCAATTGACTCTTTCGCCCCTTCGAATCCAACAAGCCACTTCCCCGTGAGAATAGCTGAAGTGCCGATTCCGCAAAAAGCATGAAGGCAAGCTCCTATTGACCATACGCCTATGGCCCACAGAAATCCCTTTTTTGTATCGAGTTTGTCAACGAAGCGGCCGGCAAACAACATACTTACTGCATAGAAAATAGAAAAAAGGGCCGTAATATTGCCATAATCGTTATTTGTCCAGTGAAACTCAGGAGCGATAAAATCTTTCCAGGTAAGGGAAAGAACCTGCCGGTCCAGATAATTGATTGTTGTAGCAAAAAACAACATGGCGCATATTGTCCACCTGAAATTTCCTATTTTGTTTTGTCCCATTTCGTTAAAATTAGGTTACGTTAGTTTATTTCTTACAGCCTTTTACTATCTCTATAGCCTGTTTAGTAAGAGAAATCAGCTCATCATACTTCTTATTCTCCATAATATCTTTAGTAACGAGCTTGCTTCCCATTCCTACAGCACAAACGCCTGCTTTAAACCAGCCTGCAATATTGGCCTGGTCCAAATCAACACCGCCGGTTGGCATAAAAAGAAGGTCGGGAAATAGTTCTTTTATTGCTGAAAGAAAAGAAGGGCCAAGAATATTACCAGGAAAAAGCTTTACAAACTTTGCGCCGAGCTTCTCCGCTTTAATAATTTCAGTAGGTGTCATACACCCCGGGATCCATAACATATCATTTTTATCAGCTACTTCAGCAGCATCTTCAACAAGTCCCGGACTAATAATATAATCTGCACCGGCATCTATGAAAGCCTGCGCTGAAGCGGCATTCTTTATAGTACCAACACCCAGGTACATCCCTTTCAATTCGGTGTCGCACACCTGGCGCATAGCTGCAAAATTCTTCAGAGCAGCCTCGCCTCTGTTCGTATACTCTACAGATCTGATTCCAGCACTATATAAAGCTTTAAGTAAGTCAATACTTACCTGAGTATCTTTGTTAAAATACAAGGGTAATATACCCTGCTCAGGTATTACTTTTAAAAGTTCCGATTTTTTATTCATAATTTTTATTAGTAAATTTTGAGGTAATATAATTAGGGCTAATGTATAAAAATTATGCTAACTTAAGTCTGCAAATGACCAGAATCACTAATTAAAATCATTGCATTTTTTTAACAAAATGTCATTTTTTTGGACATTCTATTGAGGTATTCTTAATAATACAGCTTAATTCACGTCAAGTAAAAAGGCCGGAAACGATTGCATTAATTTTTTACAAAATATCTTAATAACCTTTAATATCTGCTCAACTATAACGTACTTTTGGAAAACTTTTTTGAAAGTAGAATTCATAAACCTTTTAAAATATAAAAATTATAGATTTAAGATGTCTAAAAAAGTTGTAACACTGGGAGAAATCATGATGCGTTTGTCAACTCCCGGATTTGAGCGTTTTGTCCAGAGCGACAGTTTTGATGTAACTTATGGTGGTGGTGAGGCAAACGTAGCAGTAGCTGTATCTAACTATGGTTTAAATGGAGTATTTGTTTCCAAAGTTCCTGATAATGCATTAGGACAGGCAGCAATTAATCATATTCGCCGTTATGGTGTAGATACACAATATATTGCCAGGGGCGGAAAGAGGCTCGGGATATATTTCCTTGAAACCGGTGCTTCCATGCGTGCATCCCAGGTAATTTACGATCGTGCCGATGCTTCCATTGCTGATGTGGATGCTTCAGAATTTGATTTTGATAAGATCTTTGAAGGCGCCGACTGGTTCCATACTACGGGTATCACCCCTGCATTAAGCGATAAAGCCGCAGCACTCACAGAGGCAGCGTTAAAAGCTGCAAAGGCCAAAGGCATTACTACCAGTATTGATCTTAACTACCGCAAAAAACTCTGGAGTAAAGAAAAAGCAAGAGAAGTAATGAGCAGGCTCTGTCAGTACGTTGATGTATGTATCGGTAATGAAGAAGATGCAGAAACAACCCTCGGCTTCAAGAGCGCCGGAACTGACATTACCAAAGGCGAATTGAATCTTGGAGGATATAAAGATGTATTTCAGCAAATGAAGGAGAAATTCGGATTTAAATACATTGCATCCACCTTGCGCGAAAGCCACAGTGCTTCTGATAACGGATGGTCGGCCTTAGTATATGATGGCAATGAATTCTATCATACCAAACAATATGAAGTTCGCATAGTTGACCGCGTAGGCAGCGGCGATTCATTTGCCAGTGGATTCATCTACGGGCTGGTTACCGGATTACCTATGGGCGAGGCTGCTGAATTTGGAGTAGGTGCTTCCGCATTGAAACACACTATCCCTGGTGATCTTAACCATGCTACACTTTCTGAAGTGCAAACCCTTATAAAAGGTGATGCATCAGGCCGGGTACAGAGATAGATAGAAGAGTTGCAGGTTGCAGGTTGTGGGTTGTGGGTTCAAATATCAAGAAATACTTTGTTTCTTAAATATTCGGCACATAATTTTATATTTAATATAACATTAAATTATGAACTGATGTTATATTAATAACCACAATGCAAAACGAATCCTTTATAATTTACAACATACAACCCGCAACTCATAACTTACAACTATGATTATAGATTCATTAGAAAATTCAGAAAAATATCTTGGTGTCCACAAACACTTTACTAAAGCCTTTGAATATCTCAAAAGCCACGATTTACAATCCCTTGAAGTTGGAAAATATGTAATTGAAGAAGGTATTCTTACTGCCGCTGTTTCTGCAAAAGAAGGAGTTAAACCAGAAGATGCAAAATTTGAGGCGCACAACAACTTCATTGACATTCAGGTATGTATCTCCAACAAAGAGAAAATGGGATGGAGTACGCGCAGCGTATGTACCAACCCTGTGGCTGAATATAATCCAGAAAAGGATGTGATATTTTATAACGATCAGCCCGGAATGTATTTTGAGTTACAACCCGGACAGTTCGCCATCTTCTTTCCTGAAGATGTGCATGCTCCTATGATTGGCGAAGGGGTCATTAAAAAGCTAGTAGTGAAGGTGAAAATTTGATTCAGAGTGATGAATTATGGGTTATGAATTATGAGTTTGCCAAACCACTCATAACTCATAACGCCTCACCCATAACTTATAACTTATAACTAAAAAAGAGGCTTTCCTTACGGAGAAGCCTCTTTTCATTATAACCGAATCTGAATTTACAATGTTACACCTGTTTTGAATATCGCAATTTCACGGAATCCAATCTTCTCGTGATGCGCCTTTTCACCATTCGCCACTCTTATTATCTTATCAATAAACTCTTCTAAGGCCACATCAAAGGTCTTATCTTCAGCAAGAGGGCCTGCATTATAATCAACCCAATGAGGCTTTTTAGCGGCAAGTTCATTGTTGGTAGCAATCTTCAATGTCGGAATAAAACTCCCGAACGGTGTCCCCCGTCCTGTAGTGAACAGCACGATATGGCATCCTGAAGCTCCCAATGCTGTAGTAGCCACCAGATCATTCCCCGGAGCACTTAACAGGTTTAAACCTTTCTCCTTCAGCCTTTCGCCATATTTCAATACATCCACTACATTGGCTATACCGCCTTTTTGAGTACAACCTAGCGACTTGTCCTCCAGGGTTGTAATCCCCCCGGCTTTATTACCAGGCGAGGGATTTTCATAAATAGGTTGTTTAAGATCAATAAAATATTGCTTGAAGTCGTTGATCAGATGTACCGTCTTTTCAAAAACCCCTTCATTAACACAACGGTCCATCAGAATGGTCTCCGCTCCAAACATTTCAGGAACCTCTGTAAGAATGGTAGTACCACCCTGACTGATTAAAAAATCAGAGAAGTAACCAACAAGTGGATTTGCCGTTATTCCTGAAAGTCCGTCAGATCCGCCGCATTTTAATCCTACCTTCAATTCTGAAACAGGGATAGGCTCCCGCTTATCTTTCCGCACCTCTTCATAGATCTCTTTTAGTAAAGCTTTCGAGTCTTCTACCTCATCCGAAGTGCTCTGGCTCGACAGAAACTTGATCCTGCTTTTATCGTAGTTACCAAGAGATGCCTCAAACTCATCGATCTTATTGTTTTCACAGCCTAATCCAAGGATAAGAACGCCTCCGGCATTTGGATGCAGGGCAATATCTCCAAGGATCTGACGGGTATTCACGTGATCATCACCTAACTGAGAACAGCCATAACTATGCTTAAATACTTCTATTCCCTCTATATCAACAGGGTTTTCTTCAGCTTTAAATTCGCGGATGATCTGTTCAGCAATCCCATTTACACATCCTACAGTAGGAACAATCCATATTTCGTTGCGGATTCCAACCTCTCCGTTTTTCCGGCGATAACCGTTAAATGTTAAATGACGGTTTTGGTGCGGTAATTCTGCATGCAGATGAGGGTTATACGAATAATCGTTCACATCCCGGAGCTTGGTCCTCACATTATGAACATGCACATGCGATCCCTTCTTGATATCCTCTGTTGCATATCCAATCGGAAACCCATATTTTATCACATCGCTTCCTGAAGTAATATCCGCGGTTGCTATTTTATGCCCCCGTTCAACGTCATTCAGCAAAACGATTTTTTCGCCTTCAACCTCAACAAGATCGCCGGCACTGAAATTTCTCAGCGCGATTATCACGTTATCACGCTGGTGTATTTTAATAAACTCTTTCATCCCTAAAATCAAATCCGTCAACTGCTAAAAACTAAACAGTCTCTATCGCTTTCTGCATACCATTCTTCTCAATATTGACAAGATGTTTGGTGACAGCAGATGTAAGTCCCTCTACCTTGTTAAGATCTATCTTCCAGTTCTTATCAAAAGACAAAACCTCTCTTACAACATCTTCTATTGATTCGTCGCTCCCGTTATATTTAGCCCAGGCATTCTTAAGCCTCACCAGAACAGCAGCATCATCGTTTAATGCAATAACCTCCTCACCTCTCTTACCCTTATAAAAAGCAATAGTTGCCGCAAGAGAGAAAGTCAGTTTCCCGGGAATACTGCCTGTTCGTTTTTTGTATTCGAGGATTGAAGGAAGTACCCTTGTTTCAAACTTCGCAAATGAGTTCAAAGCAATGCTCATCAAAAGATGTTTAATGTAAGGATTACTAAACCGCACAATTACTTCATTGGCAAACTTTTCAAGTTCTTCTTTTGGAAGATCAAGAGTAGGAATAATTTCATCAAAAATAGCGTCTCTGATAAACTTGCCTACAACAGGATGTTCCATTGATTCACGAACTGTATCAATGCCATAAAGATAGGCTACCGGTACAAGTACAGTATGGGCGCCATTAAGGATTCTTACCTTACGGGATTTATAGGGAGCGACATCTTTTACATAAAGAACATCCAGCCCGATTGATGGAAAGGGAAGTTCCTTCTGCAGTTCCCCGGGTGCTTCAATAACCCAAAGATGAAAATGTTCACCTTCTACAATCTGTTTATCCTCATAACCAAGCTCTTTGGTTATTTCTGCAATACGCTCTCTGGGGTAACCCGGAACGATACGGTCTACCAGAGTGTTGCTGAAAGTACACGCTGAATTTAACCATTGAACAAAGCCCGGTTCAAGATTCCATTTATCAGCATATTGAAGAATGATCCGCTTCAGATTATCCGCATTCTTTTCTATCAGTTCACAGGGAATGATATGCATTCCTTTTGACGGATTCCCGTTAAAGGTTTTATACCTGTGATTTAGCCAAACGGTAAGTTTGGCAGGATATGAGTTTGGAGGAGTTCCGGTCGGCAAATCATTTTCATCATATGCTATTCCGGCTTCCGTAGTATTCGAAACCACAAATCTCATCTCCGGGTTTTCTGCAGTTTTCAGATAAGCACCAAAATCTTCATAAGGATTAATTCCCCGGCTTATTACATCTATCGTTTCATATATACTCTCAGGTTTCCCATTCTTAAAGCCCCGGAGGTTCAGTGTATAAAGACCATCCTGCTCATTAAGCATGTTCACCATTCCTTTATCTATTGGCTGAACCACTACAATCGAACCATTAAAATCAGCCTTTTGATTCAACTCATGGAACATCCAGTCAACAAAACAACGGAGGAAATTCCCTTCTCCAAACTGAAGCACCTTCTCGGGATACTCCCTGTACCCTGAAAACGTTTTTTTACTTAATTGCATATTATTTAACTAATGGCTTTCAGTATTAGCTGTCGGCCTTATTTGATTATTAATTTTATAACGAAAGGTTTTTTATTCACTTTCACTACGGGTTTTAAGTCCCGAAACAGTAAGAATGTCCTGCCCCGTTGCATCACCCTGTTCCTGAAGTTTCCCGAATGCAGCGGCAGTTGCATAATCCACCATATCCTGAGGCGAATGCTGTAAATAAGATCCATAGATAAGACCTCCCATAAAACAGTCGCCGCTTCCGGACCTGTCTACAACTCCCTGGGTTCTGAATTCAGACGAATTGTACTGAATCCCGTCTTTATACAAACTGGTATAATATAAAAGATGGTTCTTATCACTGTCAAAACGAAAAGTATTAGCTACTGTCTTACACTTCGGAAACCGGTCCATTATTTCAAGAGATGTTGCCCTTGCATGCTCCAGATAATCCTTCTTCGTTCCCTTATCGTGGATACCCTCGTCAATATTGGTACCCAGCAAATTATTCGCCGACCAGATATTACCCATGACTAAATCACAATGCTCTACAAGGGCAGGCATTACTTCAACAGGCTGCTTTCCGTATTTCCATAAACGCGACCTGTAATTTAAATCGACAGAGATGGTTATGTTTTTTGCCGATGCCGCTTCCAGGCCTTCCAGACACACATCGGCCACGTTTTCATTTAAAGCCGGACTTATCGCAGTAAAATTAAACCACGAAACGTCTCTTAAGACCTTATCCCAGTCTATTACACCGCGCTTCAGCTCAGAAAAAGCAGAATGGTCCCTGTCGTATACCACGCTGCTTTTCAGGTCTGCTCCCCTGTCGAGATAGTATACCCCTACCCGGTTTCCTGAGAACATAATGGAAGAAGTATAAATTCCTTTATATTCCAGGTAGTTCAAAACATACCTCGACATAAAATTGTCCGGCAATACCGTAAAATACTTTACAGGTATATTCCAGGCGGCCAGGGCAGTCGCAGTATTCGCTTCAGCCCCACCTACAAAAAGCAGGAAAGGATGTTTCTCTGCATCTTCAGTTGCAGCCGGTGAAATACGTAACAGCAGTTCACCAAAGCATAAAACTTTACTTATCACCAGTTAAAATAGTTTTTAGCGTTGTAGTAACAAATATCCCTGACAATCTTACCTGTCCACTTTACATCGTTTGGCAATTCGCCGTTCTCAATCTCCTCCCCAAATAAGTTACACAGGATCCTTCTGAAATATTCATGACGGGGGTAAGAGAGAAAGCTCCTGGAATCCGTGAGCATACCCACAAAACGACTGATCAGCCCCATGTTAGATAAAGCATTCATCTGTTTGATCATTCCGTCTTTCTGATCAAGGAACCACCAGCCAGA
>JAATFW010000074.1 GCA_015654985.1 Sphingobacteriales bacterium
ACATTTACTCATATAGTTAATATTGGCGATAACATTGGTGATTTTTATGGATTTAAAGTGGTTGATATTACGGATGACGGAAAATGGATCTACGAAGGGCGTGACGGAAATCCGGTAAATTACAGTGACTATGCCCATGCCTTTGAAGATAAAAGAGTATTGGGAAACGGGTTACCTAAATACTATGCGGGCTGGAACAATACTTTAAAATATAAAAACCTGGACCTCAGCATTACTATGCGGGGAGCTTTCAGCTACCAGATCATGAATTATCAGCGTATGTATTATGAGAATACAAAGATACAGGAATATAACAGGCTGAAATCGGCTTATGATAAGGTATTTGATAAGGCTGTATTAAGTTCTGAAATGCCATTGGAGTTTAACAGCTATTACATAGAAGACGGTGATTTCTGGAAGATTGACAACATCACCCTGGGATACTCCATCAATAAGTTTAAAACTAAATACATCCGTTCGCTGCGTCTGTATGCAACCTCCCTCAATACCTTCCTTTTTACCGGTTATAAGGGAATCGATCCGGAAGTAGACAGGCTGGGCCTTGCCCCCGGAAATGATTACCGGGACAAATATCCCACTACCCGCACTTTTACTTTAGGCGTTAATTTAAGTTTCTAACTCTAATTTTTGAAAAATGAAAACGAAAATATATCGGGCCATCATCAGAACTTTTTGTTTCTGCCTGCTTACAGGAACCTTATCCTGCACCAAGCTGGAAGATGAGAATTATAGCGCCATCATATCCGACGAATTTAATCCTACCTCAGAAGACCTGGCAAACCTGGTAGGTGCCGGCTATGTAAGCTGGAGGCCTTTAATGATCGGAAGAAGCAATAATTCTATTTACAGAACGAATGAGATATCGTCAGACGAACTGGTAATCCCGGCAAGGCCTAACGGTTGGGACGATGGCGGTATGTACCGCAGGGTTCATGAACATAAATGGACCACAGATGACCTCAACTCAACAGAGATCTGGAACAGAGCCTACCAGGGCATCACGAATTGTAACCGTGTAATTTATCAGCTCGAATCGGGCATCATACCTGCCAGCGAAGGCAGGGATGCAACGATTGCAGAACTAAAAGTATTACGGGCGTCTTATTATTATCCTTTGTGCGACTTTTTTGGCAATGTTCCCATTATTACCCGGTTCGATCTTCCCGACGGATTTTTGCCTGAACAAAGCACGCGAAAGCAGGTTTACGACTTTATTGTTAAAGAAATAACCGATAACCTGCCCCTGCTAAGTGATAAGAACGATCAGACCACCTATGGTAAGTTCAACCAATGGGCCGCCCATACACTTCTTGCAAAGATGTATCTGAACGCGGAAGTTTATACCGGTACCGTAGCCTGGGATAAATGCATCCAGGAGTGCGATGCGGTGATTAATTCAGGAAAGGGATTTGTGCTTGAACCCGATCAGAAAAGCGTTTTTGTAACGGAAAATGAAAATTCTAAAGAGATAATTTTCGCAATTCCATTTGACGAGAAATATACGCCCGACTGGGAGAATGCTTTTACAATTCACATGGAAACGCTTCAGCCTTCCAACCAGAGTACTTATAACTTTCAGAGCGCTCCCTGGGGTGGCATCTGTGCAATTCCTCAGTTCATAGACACTTTTGATCCCGATGACAAGCGATTGACAAATAACTGGATACAGGGGCAACAGTATTCATCCAACGGAACCCCCTTGAAAGGAACGATGGGGGTTACCAACGGACAGCCTTTAATTTATGTAAATGAACTGCCCGGTGTAGACGGATCTGATGAGATCCATGGCTTCCGGCTCGGAAAGTTTGAATTTAAACAGGGAGCATTAGTCGGTTTAAGCAACGACTTCCCTTTATTCAGGTATGCCGATATTCTAATGATGAAGGCTGAAGCTTTACTGCGCACCGGACATGCCGATGAAGCCGCGGTTTTAGTTACACAGGTACGGCAAAGAAATTTTTCTTCCAATCCTTCGAAGGCCGTAGTTACAGGAGGTCAGTTATTACAGGGAAGTGTATACGACTATGGTCTGAGGAACCACCTTGCCTCCACCCATGAAGGGGGAACAGACATCACCTATGGACGCTTCCTCGACGAACTTGGCTGGGAATTTACCCAGGAGGGAAGAAGACGGCAGGATTTGATTCGTTTTGGCGTTTTTACAACAAAATCATGGCTGTCGCACTCTCCTAATGGAAATTACAGGACGCTGTTACCTATTCCAAGAGTTGAAGTGAATAAAAATCCTAACTTAACTCAAAATACTGGATATTAAACAAAAGGGGCCGGTCTCTTTACCATTAGGGGCTGGCCCATCGTGATGACGGAAATTAAGAATTTTTTGGTTTATGAAATGTATTTATCTCATTACACTGCTGGCCTCTTTCGCCCGTTACGGGTATAGCCAGATCAATGAAACAAAATTTATTAATAAGGAAGGAGTAAGCGCTTCAAGGTTCGGGAATGACAGGGGATGGTATATGGATAATATCCCTTTTTTTGAATGTTCTGATAATGATATCGAAAGCGTCTACTATTACCGGTGGGAGTTATATAAAGCTCATATCCGGAATATCGGAAAAGAAGGATATGTAATTACAGAGTTTCTAAATCCAATGAGCTGGGACCGGAAACCATATAATTCGCTGAATGACGCCACCGCTTTTCATATCTATGAGGGACGCTGGCTAAAGGATAAACACTATATTAACGGTTATATCGAATACCTGTACCATCACGGCGGCAACGACCGTCATTTCAGTGAATCTATTGCCGACGCCGCCTATGCCGCTTACCTGGTCAATCCTGATACTGCCTTTACGATGCGGCAACTGAAACCGATGATCAGTATTTATAACCAATGGTTTGATCAGTATGATTTTGCGAAAGGCCTTTATTACATAGAACCTTTACTGGATGCTACCGAATATACGATCTCTTCCATCGATGCAAGCGGGGGAAAAGACGGATTTCGCGGGGGAGATTCATTTCGTCCGTCCATCAACAGTTATATGTATGCCAATGCTATCGCTATTAAAAATATCGCATTGCTGAAAGGGGATACACGTACAGCCTCTGAATTCAGTACCAGGGCAGGGCAGATCAAAAGCAACGTTCTGAAAAGCTTATGGAACCCAACTCTGCATCACTTTACAGACCGGTACAAAGAAAATAACCGGTATGTAAAGTACTGGGATTTTATCAGAGGCCGCGAGCTCGTGGGATTCGTGCCCTGGACATTTGATTTGCCCGACGACAACCCTGTCTACGCTTCTGCATGGAAGCATTTGACAGATACGGCAAAATTCAGCGGGAAATATGGGTTGCGAACCAATGAGCCGTCCTATGAGTATTATATGAAACAATACCGTTATACAGAAGGAACAGGGGAACGCGAATGTCAGTGGAACGGACCCGGCTGGCCTTTTCAAACCTCCCAGGTACTCCTCGGAATGGCTAATCTTTTGAATAATTATTCTAAGCATAGTGTTTCTAAGGATGACTATCTGAACGTTCTAAAGCAATACGCGCTTCAGCATAAAATGGGCACGGCTTTTAATCTCGCAGAAGATTATGATCCTGATAAAGGGGGGCCGATTGTCAACTTAAACCAGCGGAGCGAACACTATAATCATTCAGAATATAACGATCTGGTTATTACAGGCCTATGCGGTTTACGTCCTGCATCCGGCAACGACCTTACAATTTATCCTTTGATTACCCAAAAAGCTATAAAATATTTCTGTCTGGAGAATGTGCTCTATCATGGGCATTTGGTAACCATCCTGTATGACGAATCCGGGAAAAAATACAGTCAGGGACGCGGACTTTCAGTCTTCGTAAACGGAAAGCGGATCGCCGGCCCAACTTTTCCTGAAAAACTGACCGTTCATCTTCCCGATCCTGTTATCCAAAAAGCGGAAACAAAGATCAATCTGGCATTGAATGTAAGTGGTACCGGGTTCCCTAAAGCATTCGCCTCCCACACTGATACAGACGGGTCCGGCAGGCATTCTCACGCCTATAATACTCCGGCAGATAAAACATATATGGCTATTGACGGAAGAATATGGTATTTTCAGGACGTTTTAAACCGCTGGTCATGCAGAGGCTCCAAAGAAAAACAGGACTGGTTTGAAGTTGATTTTGATTCTTTAAAAATGGTGAATAATGTATCCTTATATTTTTACGGAGACCAGGAAAACCTGACGGCCCCTTTAGATTATCATGTTAAATATTGGGACGGAGCCTCCTGGGCAGAGGTTACCCGCTTTAATAAACAACCCTTAACCCCTTTGGCAAATACCCAGAATATACTAACTTTTTCACCCTTTAAAGCTGAAAAGGTGAGAATATATTTTACGAATGCCGGAAAAGGAAAATATACGGCATTAACAGAACTTGAAATTTATTAATTGTATTTCCGGCATACCTCCCCTAACTCACATCGCCACCTGCATGAGGTTGATACAAGCTCCAGATACGCCTGCGCCAGCGCCCCAAACTTTCTCACATTGCCACCTGCATCGGGTTAATACCCGTCGACTGACCACGGGCGGCCGCTGCCTCCCGCTGCTTAAATAACTGCAGTTTAGAGGGCTGAGGCAAATCACCCCAGTAGTTATTGCTTTCGTCGATATCAGCAGTTTCACGCAGGGGATCCAGCCTTACTGAGGCAACTTCTTTATCCAGTATATAAAGCTTGGAAACTTTTTTTTCATCCAGACGCCAGATCTGTGCCGGGATACGATCTACCTGCCGGGTACTGTCTTTAAATGTAAACTCGACAATCACCGGCATTACAAGTCCCCCTCTGTTACTGAAAGAAAGCTGGTAAAAATATTTTCCGGCATATCTTGCTTTTTCCTCATCGGTGAATGCAGGAAATTCAGAAGGTGGAATTTTCCCGGGTCTCATTTTATTATATTTTACAGAGTCAACATTTGCCAGGCCGCGGTCATACTTCCAGTAAAAATCCCTTGTTACCGTATCTGCGTCTGTGTAAAATTTTATCTTTTTATCCTCCCTGTTCCTCACTTTTGAAATATCTTCAAAACTATTAACATTAGGGGCCGCAACCGTATCCCCGGAACGTGAAAGAGCGCCTCTCCGGCCTCTGGCAGCATTGCCCGGGATCATACTCCCGCTCATATCGGCACGGGCAAACTTAACAGAGTCGAGGGAAATATCACAAGGATCGGTTCCGTAAAACCAGCCTCTCCAAAACCAGTCCAGGTCTTCGCCACTGGCATCCTCTATAGTCCTGAAAAAGTCGGCCGGTGACGGATGTTTAAACGCCCAGCGCCTGGCATATTCTTTAAACGCATAGTCGAATAGCTCCCGCCCCATAATGGTTTCACGCAAAATATTCAATGCTGTTGCAGGCTTTGAATAAGCATTAGGGCCGAATCTTACAATATTTTCAGAATTGGTCATTACAGGTTCCAATTGATCTTTGGGAAGCTTCATATAATCTATGATAGTATAGGCAGGGCCTTTTTTGCTGGGGAACTTATTATCCCAAAGTTCTTCTGTAAGATACTCTACAAAGGAGTTCAGGCCTTCGTCCATCCAGGTCCACTGACGCTCATCGCTGTTAACGATCATTGGAAAAAAGTTGTGCCCAACTTCATGAATAATCACACCAATCATTCCATTTTTGGTACTTTCACTATAGGTACCATCTTTTTCAGTACGGCCAAAGTTAAAGCAGATCATCGGATACTCCATTCCATTCGAAGCTTCTACACTTTGAGCTACGGGATATGGATAGGGAAAAGTAAAGTGGGAGTATGTTTTAACAGTATGGGCAATTAAGCGCGTGGAGTATTTGCTGTACAAACCATACGCTTCTTTACCATAAAAACTCATGCACATTACATTTTTCCCTTCAACCTGCTGTCCCATTGCATCCCATATAAATTTGCGGGATGAGGTCCATGCAAAATCCCTGACATTATCAGCCTGGAAAACCCATGTCTTTTTTGCTGCACTTTTATACAACTCTGCTTTTTTAGCCTCAGGCAGGGTTACTATCTCTACAGGCACCGGGGATGTCTTCGCCCGCTGATACCGGCTTAACTGCTCAGGGCTCAGTACCGAACTATAATTAATACACTCGCCTGTACCACCTACAACATGGTCGGCAGGCACCGTTATCTGCACCTTAAAATTACCAAAGGTTAAAGCAAACTCGCCGCGGCCTGTAAACTGATGGTTCTGCCACCCCTGAAAATCACTGTATACGCATAACCTGGGATACCACTGGCTCATGGTAAACAAATAGTTCCCGTCCTGCGGAAAGTATTCGAAACCGCCCCGCCCGCCTTTAGTCATGCGGTCTGCTATATTGTAATTCCAGTCCAGGTTAAAGACAAACTGCTGACCGGATTTAAGGGGTAAAGGCAGATCAATCCGCATCATGGTTTTGTTAATGATGTAATCAAGCTTTCTGCCCGACGCATCTGTTAATTTGGTAATCATATCCCCGTATTCCTTATCAGCCGGATTGTTACGGCCCATAGTCCGGTCTATTTCCTGAACAGAAGAACTGGCAGGAAGAACGGAACTGCTCTGATAATTGGCATTATTCACCGCACTATGCTGGTTTTCATCCAGTTGAAGCCAGATATAGCTGAGAGGATCAGGCGAATTATTATAATAGGTGATTGTTTCGCTTCCCGTCAGCTTCTGATTCTTTTCGTCCAGTTCGCATTTAATAGCGTAATCGGCACGTTGCTGCCAGTATTTTACCCCGGGAGCACCACTGGCGGTTCTCTGCTCGTTAGGGGTACTTAAAATGGTACCCAACTGCTCAAATTTGTTACCATGATTGCTTCCCGGATTATTTTGAATGTCCTGTGCTGAAACCACCCCGATGGTCAGTACCATAAATAATCCACTTACAAAAATTTGCTTCATCTGTTAGTACAAAATAAAAATCAATATATACTCAACTAAAAAGGCATTCTTTCAACAGCCATTTTTGCGGATAATGCAAAAACTCCCGACGATAAAAAGAAGGTCCAGTCCCGGCGTGTTATTTTAAGATATTTCAAAAAAAATAACGCAAGGATCAATATAACCGCTACAACAATCACCTGTCCTGCTTCGAGCCCCACATTAAAGCCTAAGAGGCCAATCCCCAGCGACTGGTCCCGGGCCAGCATGATCCGGAGGGCATTGGCAAAGCCCATACCATGGATGAGGCCAAAAAACAAAGCCAGGTAATAATTCACTTTCATGCTGCCTCCTTTTTTATCGATCCTGATCAGATTATTAAGGGCAGTAATAAATATAGTACAGGGTATTAAAAATTCAACCCATTTACCTGAAATCCTGACAATATCCATCACACTTAAAGCCAGCGTTAAGGAATGGCCGATTGTAAAAGCGGTTACAAGAATAAGTACCTGCTTAATATCAATAAAAGTATAAACAGAAGCCAGTGCAAGAATAAAAAGCTGGTGGTCTGAAGCATCCATACTGATTATATGGTTCCATCCCAGTCCAAAATAAAAAAAGAAGTCCGGCATACCCTCTGTTAACAAGTCATTGTTAAAACGAATTGCTAAATTTACCATGTTTTTAAAAAAAAAGAAACTATTTGATATTATGATCGCATTATTTTTAAAATATCTGGCATATTGTTACATATTTCCCGTAATTATTTTGTCTGATAGTTATTTAAATGCAAAAAAACATCCTTTACATGTAAGTACCACGGATATTAGCTATAATTTAAAGAGCAATAAGCTGGAAGTAATCTGCACGATCTTTACAGATGATTTTGAGGCCGCCCTGGCCCGCAGATATCATTCAAAAACAGATCTTTCAAAGCCATCAATGCATTCATCTATGGATATCCTGGTAAAAAAATACATAAACACGGATGTACAACTTAAAACACAGGGCGTACCAATATCATTAAACTATGTTGGCTATGAAATAAACAATGAAGCGGTAAACGCTTATTTTGAATCCGGAAAGATCCCGGTACCCACACGAATAGACGCCGATATAAGCCTTTTGCACAACCTTTTTGACGATCAGCTCAATATTGTACATATGACAGTGAATGGCAGCAGAAAAAGCTCACAGCTCGGTTTTCCGGAAAGAAAAATAACACAAGTCTTTTAAATGGAAATTACATATATGCGGGTTATTCTTTACCTGTTTTCTTGTGGCTTCTGTTTTCTTGTAGTTAAGATTTGGCTTTACCATAAAGAAGACCGGCTATACTTCCTGCAACGATACCCCCAATCAGCCAGATAAGGCCCCTGTAATTTTTCAGCCAGTTGTTCATCTTATTAAGTTATATGTAATAAGTGGTAAGTGGTAAGTTAATAAGTATAAATCGCCCGGTTTTCTTTTTTATACGAATATAATAAGCCATTTTATCTTTAACATACCGCTAATATAATACTTATATTTAGTGGTGCTATGACAAAAACAGCAATCCGTTTGCTGGCTTTCCATCACATCTTATCTTTGCGTTATGAAGATTGCAAAATATTACCTTGCGGCAATTGTTGCATTTGTTATCTGGGGCTTCTTTAGTTTAGTGCTCAAACCAATCGATCAATATCCTTCACTTGACATATTATTTTACAGGGTGTTTTTCTGCGGAGCGCTGATGCTGCTTATAAGCTGCGTATTCAGGCGTAATATACTGAAAGAAAGCATTGCTGAATTTAAAAGCCTGAACAGAAAAGAAAGAAGACAAACGATATTATTGAACCTGGGAGGAGGCATCTTTCTAACAGCAAACTGGTTTTTCTTTATTTATGTAATGAACCATGTGAGTGTAAAAGCAACGTCGCTTGCCTACCTGGTTTGCCCTATATTAACGACTGTTCTTGCCAATTTTCTTCTGAAAGAGAAATTGGACAGATGGCAGTGGGCGTCGGTAGCGTTAAGTGCCACCGGCTGTATCCTTCTTTCCCTCAATAATCCGGCAGACATCCTCTACAGCATAAGTATTGCGCTATCGTATGCACTTTACCTGGTCAGCCAGAGAAAAAACAGCAGGTTCGATAAATTACTTTCCCTGTCCTTTCAGATCGTGTTTTCAGCAATTCTGCTTCTGCCTTTTTATCCGGCCTTTAGTTCTGCGTTACCGGTGAGCGCTTCATTTTATTTGTTTATTACGCTGATTGCTGTTTTATTTACAATCATACCCCTGTTTTTAAATCTCTATGCCCTGCATGGAATTAATTCGTCAACTACGGGTATGCTATTAAATATCAATCCTATCATCGCATTTTTCCTGGCCATCTATCACTTTCATGAGGAAATAAATATGTTTCAGGCCAGTGCGTATTCAATCATTATGCTTTCGGTGCTGTTGTTTAATCATCAACAGATCTTCGACCTGGCAAAAAAGAGAGAGATAAATCACGCAGCAAAAGCTAATTGAGCTTGTCGGGTTTTACCCCCTTAAAACTAATTTTAACGGGTTCAATATTTCCGGAACTGTCAAAGCGCATTTCATCCACACATACTACCCGATGATTTCCATCTGTCTCTCCCAGCGGCCTCCTGTGATAAACGATATACCAGGAGTCTTTACTGGCATTATGCACTACCGAATGGTGTCCGGCACCTGTTGCTACCGCAGGGTCCTGCTGTAATATTTTGCCAATGCGCTTAAAAGGCCCCATTGGAGAGTCTGCTATTGCATAGGCTACGGAATAGTCGGGACCAGTCCAGCCGCCTTCAGACCACATAAAGTAGTATTTTCCATTTCTGATAAACATAAACGGACCTTCAACATATCCCTGGGGCGTGATCTCCTTAAAAACAGATCCATCGTCATAGGGTATGAAGCCGGTGAAATCATCTTTCAGCCTGGCTATATTGCAGTGCCGCCAGCCTCCGTAAATCAAATAATATTGTCCGTCTTTATCTTTGAAAGCAAACTGGTCGATGGGCTGTGCGCCATTATAAAATTTATCTATCAGGGGTTTACCAAGATAATCTTTAAAAGGGCCTTCCGGCTTATCAGAAACGGCCACTCCGATTCCGCCTGTTTCATTGTTACTCTGAATATCATTTGCACCAAAAAACAAGAAATACCGGTTATCCTTTTTAACGATTGAGGGAGCCCACATTGCTTTTTTAGCCCATTTGACATTGGCTGTGTCTAACACATGTTTGTGCTTTTTCCATTTTATAAGATCTTTTGATGAAAATGCATCCATGAAAACCTGTTCCTCGTACCGGGCAGAATATGTTGGGTAAACCCAGTATTGCTTCCCAAAAATAGCACCTTCGGGGTCGGCATACCAACCAGGGAATACCGGGTTTCCGGAAGTTTTCTTTTTATCTGTTTTCTGACCGAAAGCAACAAGGCTTATCAGCGAGAGTAATAATGCAAAGAATGAGGATACTTTCATAAACTAAAACGTTTAAGCAAGTATACAATAAAATTGTAAAAGCAAAAACACGTAATACTATCTTCATGGGTGAGTGCGTTTACCGGTCCCCGGAACTCAAATTTTCTGTTTCATTTTCAACCAGTTATGCGTAAAGAAGTATAATACTAAATTATAACCCATGAAACAACTCCAGATTTTGGAATGGGCTTGATTCTTTTAACAGCTTACTCCCGCAAAAAACCGCCTCATAATTACTTATGAGACGGCCTTTTATTATGAATGAACCTTTTAGCAATCAATCACTGAAATGCTTCAAATTCTTTATTTATCCGCTCTTTTGTCAAATAAGCCCCGGAATATATTACAATACGATAAGTGAAACTAACCGATTGCCCGGGCTCTAATTTAAAATTCAAAGATTCTTTACCATTGCTCATTGCTTCCTGACCAAGCGAATTAACGGCAAAAAGGCCGTAGCCTCTGGCATGCCAGTATGAAGGGAAACCGGGATTTTTTGGATGGTCTAATAGTACAACAGACACCGGTTCGCCTTTAATTTCGCCATTCAGTACTACCCATTTCGCCCTGGTTCCCCAAACAGAATCACCTTCTATTCCTTCACTGCTGATATAGTGACCCGTTATACCTTCGTTATTAAGCACCGGCACATCTGTTACATTCCCGCTTGCATCGGTAAACTTCTCAGGTTTATCTGAGGGATGTTCAAGTTCGCGCGCCACACGCATCGCAAATAATCCTTCTTTATTATCTTTAAACAGCACCGGTTCTTTCAGAGCAGTAAGAGTAGACGTCCTTGTTATTATCCTCATACTATCCGTACCGCTAAAAGTAAATTTAGTATTCTCTTTTAAAAGCGCTGAGTTATCATCTTTCAGCCATTCTGCCGTCACATCCAGTTCTCCGGTGGTTTTACCGCTGACAATCCGGTTGACCGTTCGGTGCCTGATCGTACCGAAAGGCCCTTTATGATCGCCAACGTCATTTGAGTTATTCCAGAAGTCATAGCCGTTAACATCGCCGTAATTAAACCAGATCCCAACATGATGCGGGTGATCGATCCGTTCTCCGGGGCGGGGATCCATGGGCCATCCCCGTGTGATAAATGCATCTCCGGCACTCTTTACCGGGTAAAGAACCGGCTTTTTAAGGATGTCAGGATAAATGTAGGAAGTAAAAAGCCTGCCGCCAATAAAGACGTCTGCTTTTTTCGCCTTCTCATTTAATGTGATAGTTACTTTCTGAACCTTTCCGGCCTTCGGGCTTTGCCCCTTAACAGCCGGTATAAATACAATCAGAATCAGCACCGGAAAAAGATAAGAAATTACTTTCATTTGCAATCCTCCTTATAACAATGAGATCAGATAAACCGGCTATTCTCTCCGGCATTTATGTGCCTTTTACAACGGAGTATAATCATTGCAGGATCTGCACAACCGCCTTTATAATTGTTTAATCTTAATACTTCTGAAGCTTACTTCATTGCCATGGTCCTGCAGAAGAATGTGCCCTTTCGGAGCTTCACCAAAGCCCTTCCAGTCTTTATATTTGCTCATGGCCACAAGGTCCCGGTATTCTTTGGAACCCCGCTGATATTCCAGTACCTTGATACCATTAAGATAATGTTCAACCCTGTTATCCGGGTATACAACAACCCGCCCACGGTTCCACTGGCCAATGGGCCTGATAAAACGTGCCTGCTTTTCGGCCTTTATAAGGTCGTATAAAGATGCCAGGGTACGGTTCCCGTCGCGACCCAGTTTTGCGTCAGGATGGCGTTCATCGTCCAGCACCTGGTATTCAAGCCCGATAGCCGAACCCGCAGTCTTTTCTGCCAGGGTCACAAAATACTTCACTCCGCTGTTGGCACCCGGGGTAAGCTTAAATTCGAAGGAAAGGTCAAATGCTCCATATTCTGCCCTGGTTACTATATCTCCTCCGTTGGCCGATTCTTTTCCTTCTGAAGATAATACAGTTAAAGTTCCTTTATCCACTTTCCAGCCTTTTTCAGGAAATGCTGCCTTGTTGGCGCCTGTCCAGCCATTGGTAGTCTTTCCGTCAAACAGCAGCGACCATCCCATTCCCTTCTCATATGGGCTTAAATAATTCGGAACAGTATTTACCACATAAATCCCGGCAGGAAATGCAGAAGGCTTAAGCCCTGATGTTTTTATCCTGATATTCTTAAAATATACGTTTTTCCCCGCCTGCTCCTCCTTGCTGATCCCATGCACCTGCAGTCCGATAAATCCTTTCTGGTCTACCGTATCTACTACATAAGCCGAAGGAATGCCGTTGATCCATGTTTTCATCTCATTGCCGATGCATTCAATCCTGAGATGATTGTATTCTCCTACTTTAAATGCAGTTCCTGCCATGGGGTTTAAAGAAAGAGGATATAGCCAGTCTCTGCGGCCCTCGTCATAAATTCCGCCGCTCCAGTTACGTTCTGAAGGGTCGATCTCCAACTGCCTTCCAAATACCCTTCCCTTGCCACCGTTACCCGACGGATCATAATGGCTGCGTGTTTGCACACCTGAATTACTTAATGTACTTTCTATTTTTGCATCCAGTTCCAGGATAAAGTCGCCGTATTCTTTTTCGGTAACCAAAAATGTATTCCCTGAATTCATAACTGTTGTACCAACAATTGCTCCCCCTTCTGCTTTATACTGTGCGGTTCCGGCCAGACGTTTCCAGCCGTTCAGGGTTTTCCCGTCGAACAGGTCAGTCCAGCCCCCGCTCTTCTGTCCATAGCCCTGATATGAATAAAAACCTGCAAAAAACAGGCTGAACATAATAATGCGATAATGTTTCTTCATAATTTATATAAGATTATATGATGATTTCCATTCCTGGATAGTATTCTGATACGTCGCCTGGTTGATCATATCTACGCAGATCGCCGTTTTTGCGCCTGTCAGCACATTCGAAGTAGGTTGCTGCTGCTGTGTAATACACTTATAAAAGTCGTTAAAGGCATACCAGGTGCCATCTTTCACCGGTTCTTTCAGCAGAGGTATTCCCCCGTCTTTACTTAACTCTATTTTAGTGGCTCCTGTAACGCCGTCTACCACTTCAAGCTCCTTCCTTGTTTCCTTTTCCGGGTAAAAGAAACCTTCGTTCATCAGCAGCGAGATGGTACCTTTCCTTCCCTTCAGCCTGAACATATATCCGTCATGTGCATTTGCACAGGTAGCGCCGAAGTTGCCGATCATCCCGCGTTCAGAATAACGCAGTATCGCCTGCACATTGTCAAATGTTTCGCGGCCGTCTTTATATACATCGATCCCACCAGTGCCCAGGACTGTGTCAGGATGCGTATCAAATGCCCAGTTGATAAAGTCAATCTGATGCGAAAGCAATTCCGCCGGCAACCCGCCGGAATATTCTCTGTACATCCGCCAGTTGATCTGCCGTTCCAGCGATGGATCGGGTACTGCCCGTTTCCAGTTCCAGTTACGGTCCCAGCGACAGTCGATCTGGGTTACTTCACCCAGATACCCGTCGTCAATGATCTGTTTCACCCTGAAATAAAGAGGCGTATAACGATACTGATGCCCCACCTGGAGGGTCAGATGCGGATATTTTTTTGCAAGCGCTACCAGATCAACTGCCTGTGCAACCGAATAGGTCATTGTCTTTTCAAGATATACATGCTTTCCCGCACGAAGAGCATCGGCCGCGATGCCGAAGTGCATGTTTAAAGGCACCGCAATCACCACCGCATCGACAGAACGATTATCCAGTAACTTCCGGTAATCCTTATAAGCCCCGGGGCTTGCAGGCTGTGCTGCTTTCTGCCCTTCTTTCAACCTGAAATCAAGTACATCGCAAACCGCAGCAATCCTGAACTGACTATTCAGGCCTTTCAGTGTCTGCATCATGCCCTGTCCGCGATCCCCGCAGCCTATAATCCCAACATTTAAAACACCGGGTTTTTCAATGCCGGCGCCAAACGCGTCCGCCATACTGCTGTGCAAAAGCAACCCTCCGCTGAAAATACCCGCCTGTTTTATAAATTCTCTTCTGATCATTTTTATGATAATATTAAGTTGTGGGTTGTAAGTTGTGGGCTGCAGGTATAAATCGCCTAAAATTCTTCATTAATATAGAAATGCAATAAGTCATTATCTTTAACATAACCCAAAAGCAGACTCCGCCACTCATAATTCATAACCCATAATTTACAACCTATAACCCATAACCCGCAACTTACAACTTACAACCCGCAAACTGTACAACACGTTCTTAACTCAATGATTATCAACGATAAAGCAATGTTGTATATTTAAATCAATTTTTTTCCAAATCGCTGGAAACCCATAACCCGCAACTTACAACCCGCAACTTACAACCCGCAACTTACAACCCGCAACTTACAACCCAAAACTTACAATCCACAACTTACAACTTACAACTTACAACCCGCAACTTACAACCCACAACTTACAACCCAAAACTTACAATCCGCAACTTACAACTTAAACACTTTCCCGCCTGCCATTACCTCCTGTGTCCCTTCATCAAAAACAGCCCTGGCACCGGTTCTTACAGCGGCATTGGTCATTATTGTAGCAATGGAATGACTATAGCCGGCTTCTACGGGAGCATTCGGCTGTTTCCTGCTGCGGACACATTCCATCCAGTTGCGCATATGATTGGAAGTAAGAGGATCGGCGCCCGTATTCGCAGAAGTAGCAACTCCCGGGGCACCGGCAGATAAATCAATTTCCGGCAGGAGGTTAGCTTTCATTTTCATTGCGGCAGCTTCCCTTGCTCCAAGGCCGCCGTTGGGAGATATCTTGTTGGTAACGAGGTTAAGCTCGCCGCCGTTAGAATAGTAAACTTCTCCTACGCCCCCGCTGCCATTCTGCATCCTGGATGTAAAAACTACCTGGAAGCCGGAAGCCGGATCATTTTCAGGACCGTAATCAAATACAGCCGTTGTGGTATCCCAGTTTCTCCGGCCATCTTTCCAGGTGTAAATGCCTCCGTTGGCTACTACGCTCCTCGGATGCTTTAATCCGCTAAACCAGTGTACTGTATCAATCTGGTGCGACATCCACTGGCCGGGCATCCCCGACGAATAAGGCCAGAACAACCGATACTCTAAATATTTACGTGGATCCCATGCTTCGTATGGCCGGTTTATAAGAAACCGTTTCCAGTCGGTATCCTCTTCTTTTAACCTCGCAACCAGATCCGGCCGTCTCCACCTTCCAGGCTGGTTAACGTTCCATACCAGATCTACCGCGGTTATTTTCCCGAACTTACCGCTCCTGATAAACTCATTTGCAGCATGGTAATTAGCCCCGCTCCTCCTTTGCGAACCTATCTGAACAATTTTTCCCGAGGCTTTAACAGCTTTAAAGGCTGCCCGGTTGTCCTCCATTGTTTCGGCAAAAGGCTTTTCCACGTAAGCATCACAGTTTGCCTTTACTGCTTCAATAGCATGAGTAGCATGCTGAAAATCGGCCGTACTTATAATTACTGCATCAATATCCTTCAATCCATAAAGTTCTTCATTATTCCTGCATGCAGTAATATCATGAGCTAATTTACCCTTCAGATAATTTATTCCCAGTTCCCTTCTGTACGACCAAAGGTCTGACAGCGCTGCAATATCAAAGTTGAGTTCCTTGTGATGATTCAGGAAACTGGGAAGCAGGGTATCTTTAAACCGGTCTGAAAAACCTATAATTCCCAGCCGTACCCTGTCGTTTGCTCCAAGTATACGTCCATAGCTTTTTGCACTGAATCCTATAGTGCCAAGATAAGTACCGGCTGCGGCCATTGCAGACTGGCGGATAAATTCTCTGCGGGTTTTCATAATTGCATATCAGGTCTTGTTAATATTGGTATCTGAATAGTTCCGGCTATTATTCCAGTAGTCTAATAAGCCGGATTGATTATCCCGATCAATATTGAGAAAAAAAACACATGCATCAAAGAAAAGAAGAAATTTTTTCACGGAATCGATTCCGTAAAAAAGTTGATACATTCAGGTAATATGTTATGCATAAAGCAGGCTGTTACACTTTTAAATGCCCCAAATCTGCCCGCCTGAAACCCTTAAACTGTAAAACGCATTCCCGGCCTGATGATCATGAACTACAAACCCGCAACCCTAATAATCCACATACTGCTGGTAAACCTCCTGCATGCATGCCTTGCCATACTTCAGCAACCCTGCATCATTTAAAGTATCTGCGGTATCTTTTCTGTAAATAATGCTATTGGCAATGATATCAAAGCTTATAACCTGTTTGGGCGTAACAAAGCCAAAGCCATGCTCCCAGTTAAAGAAACTGAAAGACGGACTGGAAGGATTCAGCAGATCCTTACTCCATGGGTAAGAGTTTGAATTTGCTGATACCTGGCCCAAGATAGTGGCTGCAATATCGGTTTGGTTGCCAGTCTTCTCAATTTTGGTTCCCCTGTATTCCGGTTTAATCACATCGCCAAAAAACAATAAGGGTATCAGATAGCGGCGGGGATCATATATTTCCAGGGTACCCTTTGGTAAAGGATGCCCGTGATCAGCAACCACAACAAAAAGGGTATTTTTATACCAGCTTTGTTTTTTTGCCTGCTCAATAAAAGCACCCAGACAGGAGTCAGCATAATAGGCAGTGCTTCGGAACTTATTCCCTGTGTCATTTCCTTTAAAATGCGGCTTTACCGGAAGTTCAAAGGGCTCATGGTTCGTAAGGGTAAGCATCGTGGCAAAGAACGGGGCACGCTCCCTATTTAATTCCGATAGCATTCTTGTATAAACCACCCCGTCGTAGGCCCCCCATTTTGAATTCATATCCTTTTGTTCAAAATCACCCTTATCAATGATGCGCTGGTAATTATGGCTCAGCAGATACGATCTCATATTAGAAAAACGACTTTCTCCTCCATAGAAAAACGAAGTAGCGTAGCCTTTGCTGCTAAAGCTTTGTGATAGTGCCGGTAGCCTGGCCTGCTTGCTGTTCTCTTTCATGATACTTCTCTGCCCCTGCGCAGGAAAGGCGCTCAACACTGCAACTACTCCTTTATCCGTTCTGCCGCCTGCCGAGTAAATATGATTAAAGAAAAGTCCGTTTGATATCAATTTCTCCATTGCCGGATCAACACCCTTCTCTCCATCAAGGCTCTCTACTACATTCCCTGTAAAACTTTCCATGATGATCAGTACAATATTGGGAGTCCGGGTATTCAGCACTTCTAACCCATTACTCTCAGGTTTTACAAACAGATCTTCAACTATTTTTTTCGACTGATCCTTCGTAAAATACTTCAAAGGATTACTCCTGTTGTATTTAGCATTAAGAATATCATGCATCAGGCTCCATTCGGTATTTACTGCTGCATAATTTAATAAGGGTTTTAAAGAAAAATATGCCATACTTTCATTCATCGGCGAAAGCTGCCATCCTCCCCTGATAGCCAGAAAATTAAATCCAAGCAGCAAAACAGATACCACTAACTTAATTATCACGTTCCCGCCTTTCTTCCCGCGATCATAAATAATAAACCGTGTTAAAAAAAGTCCCGCTGCTGCCAGAATAACAAAAATGAGCAGGGATAAAAAGACAGGAGAAGATTCACTGCTTGCGAAAGCTTCTTTAGGAGAGTCGAACGCAAATTCAAGTGCCCGGTAATTAATTTTAGTGCCCCACTCGCGGTAAATATTAAAATTCACCACGGTAAGAAAAGAAAATAAAACCACCAGGATCCGGGTATATACCTTCAATATTTTGGATGGGATACTTACTCCCGGAATAAACCAAAAAATCACATATGCCAGCAAAGGGATGGCACATATATAGCCGGCCATAGAAGCATCCATCCACAACCCGTAAAAAAAAACTTTTACTATCCCGGTAAATGGTGTATTCTTTATGCTCCCGGCATAATATGATACAAATACAATGCGCTCAAGGAAGAAAAAAAGGATCCAGAATCCAAAATACCGAAGTAAAATAAAAAGATTTTTTAACATATCATTTATCCGGGAACCGGGAAAGGAGATAAACATAAACATCACCGATATTCTGCGAAGCCCAGGCCTGCCCCCGGATTATCATGCCGCAAATATAAAACAAAAGTCAAATCAATATTAAATCCAGGTTATCTTAGTATTTAATATTAACATGGGGCTTAGAACCCCAGTCTTACACCAAAGCCCAGTTTGAAAATATCAGAGAGGCCTAAACCTCCCATATTCTGAAGATAACTGACCATGTACAACTCGTTAGTATTAAATTCTGAATAAATGCTCAGTGAGTTAATTTTACTGCCTCTAAAAAGTTTTTTCCCATTCAGCTTAAGTTCATTACTTACCGAAATATGAGGCCTCAGCGCAGAAGACCACCAGTAATAGCCTTTTTCGTACTGAGATTTATCCCAATGGAGATCAAATTCCTTTCCAAAATGATAGGAGAGAAATGCTCCCGGGTTGAGAGGATAAATTCTGCCCCAGTCCTTTAACTTTATTTCAATCGGGCGATAGGCAAATTTTATACTTGCAATATGAAGGGGGCCTCCTTTCCCCGCGGGCACAAAACCATAGTTGAAATCAAGATTTCCTCTCTTATTTTTAAATAAAGGATATCCGGCACCGGCACTCAAATAACCGATACTTCCCGCATACTGAATGATTGCAGTTTTCGGTATAAGTATTTCAGGAAACTGCGCCTGCGCTTTCCCGGTGATCAGAAACAGGAGAATACTTACTGTCAGCAGATTCTTAATAAGTAATATTTCTAAATTCAAGCTTTCCATTAACAATTTCAATCAGCATAAACTGCCGGTGTTCAATAGCATTGGTACATATATAAGGGATGTTCTGTCCATGAGGATAGAAAACATCCTCCCTATGGATATGGGCATATAATGCCGCCAGCGTGTTGTGCGCATTAATTGTATTAATGTATTCCTCTGATAACTTAGCATCAAAATCTCCGTCATTGGGAGGAACATGGGCCACTGCAACATAAGCATTCACACCATCTTCAGGCACAAACTGCTCTTTCAGCCACGTGAGGTCCGGAACCCTGCCATTAAAAGCAGCTTCACGGCTGTTTGTATTATGACACACAAATTTTACACCCCGGTAAACAAATGAAAAATTCAGATCTCCATACATTCTTTTGAACACCTTTTCCCCGTTAGCAACCAGATCATGATTCCCGATCACCCCGATGTACGGAACTTTCAGTCCCGAAAATATCTCGTTAACCCATTCCATCTCCTGCAGAAGTCCAAAATCAGAAATGTCCCCGTCAAGCAAAACAAAATCCACTCCTGGAATATCATTTATTGTTTCAACGAGCTTCTTTGAATAGATATACTCCCGTTGACTATCCCCTGCTAAAACGAACCGGATAGTATCATCAGCGGCATTTTCTGAGAGCCACTGCAGGTTCTTTTTATTGAGGTCTCTGGGACTGTCATTATCAAAAATCTGATTCGGACTGTATTCAATGCTGTCGCAGGCCTGAAAGATTAAAGTAACCCAAAGAAGCAAATGAACTATCCTCGTATTCATTTCACAAAACTCACTTTTTTCTATTTAACTTAAAAGGTCAAAAAGTCAATAATACAATAACGTGACATATTAATTTTCCACAGGAAGCAACCTTTTTTGTCTTTAACAGTAAAAGACCTTATATGGTGTTAAGTTTAACTTATTTATAAAACAAAGGTTTTATACCATTTATACCTGTTTAATTTTACTACTTATTATGAATAACTAACAATCGTTTAAATTTTTTATATCTGTAAGCCTATGAATATGCTGAGAAAAACAATATTTAATCCGGTATTTGCAGTAGATTTTTTATTACTTTTATATCATATTCATCTTTTTTATAAAAAGCTGAGAACCAAAAAAAATCAATTGCCTGAATCCTGCCCTTAATATGAAGAATCACCGGTACATATACTATCTTATAGGAGCTACTATTATCTTAGTGATTATCAATACTATCTTTTACCTGCGACAGGCTTCACAGAACGAAAAAAATTATTTACAAACATTAAGAACGTCGCAGGTAATCGAAGCAGCTAATTCACTCCTGGCGGCACTCAAAGATGAAGAGACAGGGCAAAGAGGCTATCTTCTGACACATAATGCCGCTTACCTTGCTCCATATAAATCGGCGGAAAAGAGAATAGACAGAGTCTACAATGCCCTTTATTCATTTGTGGAAAATAAGCCTTCCCAGGTAAAGAAAATGCATGAACTCAAAAAACTGATCAATATAAAAAGAACAGAAACAGCTCAGACATTGAAATTCTATGACGAAGGAAAACCTCAACTGGCATTAAAAGGGATTAATACAAATATAGGCAGGGAAGCTATGGAGAAAATTGAAAACCTTATCTCCATGCTCAACAGAGAAGAAAAATTTATACTGTTCCGGCATAATGAGTCATTCAGCCAGTTAAACCAGCGTATACAGATCTTTACCATCGCCGGAAGTTATATTCTTTTGGTCATTATTGTTGCGGCTTTGGTCACTATCATTCAGAACAGGGAACAGATCGTAAAATTATTCAGGCAGGTGGACGATAAAAACAAGCAGCTTGAGTTTCAGAAAAATGAGTTACAGAACCTCAGCCGGGGCCTTCTGAAACAAAACAACGAACTGGAGAGATTCGCCTATATTATCTCTCATGATTTGCGCTCTCCGGGCATTAATCTCTCAGCACTCCTACAGTTGTATGAAACATCGGATGATCCATATGAAAAAGAAGAGCTGCTGAAGGCCATTAAAGACGTATCTGATAGCCTTTTAGTGAAACTTAATGACCTGATCTCGATGCTGAAAAGCAAACACGAAACAACAACTGAGTATGAAAGGATTGAATTCGGGCAGATCTGCAACAAGATATTAAGCAGCATTTCTGCCGATGTTAAGAAAACCGGAGCAACATTTGAATGCGATTTCTCTGAAGCACCCGGTATTCAGTATCCAAAATCGTATATGGAAAGTATCATACAAAATCTGATAACCAATGCTATTAAATACCGGCATCCGGGCCGGCCGCCCCATATTTCTATCAACACATTTAAAGTGAATGATAAAGTTTGCATGAATGTAAAAGATAACGGGCTTGGTATTGATCTTAAAAAACATGGCGACCGGTTGTTTGGTATTTATCAAACCTTTCACAAAGGGAGTGACAGCAAAGGGATTGGTCTTTACATCACAAAGGCACAGATAGTAGCAATGGGAGGCAATATTGAAGCAGAAAGTATACCTGGCGAAGGAACTACCTTTAAAATCTGTTTCAACTAAAGCTGGTGTTAAGTTATACGTAATAAGTCGTAAGTTATAAGTATAAAACGCCTGAAAGGATTTCTTTTATAAAAAATATAACAGGCCATTTTATCTTTAACATAACACTGGTTAAGAGGTATTGCAGAAGCCTTCGGCCAGTTTATTCATTCCGGGTAAATAATCATTCAAAAAAATCATCTGCAAAATTGACAAGAAAAAGCTCCTTCACCGGGCGTGTCACAGCGGTATAAAGCCATCGTAAAAAATCAGTGTTTACCATTTCATCCGTCAGATAACCCTGGTCTACAAATACCGCGTCCCATTGCCCTCCCTGTGCCTTATGACAAGTTACCGCATATGCAAACTTTACCTGCAGTGCATTATACCACGGATTTTTCTTTAGTTCCTCCATGCGTGCTTTTTTGCCTTGAATGTGACTGTAATCCTCCATTAATGCAGAAAAAAAGCGCCTGTTCTCCTCCGCCGGCAGGCTGGGGCTATCTGAATAGATCGGGTCAAGCATTATTTTACAGGATAACGGTTCCTCGTCGGGATAATCAAGAAATTCAAGTACCACATCTGCAAAGCGCAAGCCGTACATCTCCTCTGCATTACGCATTTTCCTTACAAGAGCTATATCTCCATTTGCTATAAAGGAATTACTGCTTTCTTCATTCTGAAGCCAGAAATAATTATTACGCACTACCATCAGATAATCCCCCCCTGTAATTTCTTCCTCGCGGTAAAGGATCCTGTTCCTTATCTGCTGATTATAGTTATTGGCATTTTTATTCGACCGGCATATTACCAGCGTGTTTTCCATACCAAATTTATTATAAGCATAATGAAGGCCTTCAGCTAATCGTTCACCCGTCATCCTGAAAATATCGGGATACCCTTTTACCCTGAATGCCGGAAATTCTTCCTTTTTATTTCTTATAAGATCCCGGATATGCGTTGCATTATATAGTATTCCCGATTCTTTTTCCTGCCTGACAACGTCAGTCATTTCATATTCGAAGATCCGGAGGGCAAAAGTATCCTTTAGAAGTCCGGAATCTAAAGCAGGACTAAAATCAGAACCTACCGGAGGTAACTGGGCAGTATCTCCAACCAGCATTAATTTACAGTTTTTACCATTATATACATAACTGACAAGGTCATGCAAAAGGCTCTTCCCGCTAAAATCTCCCGGCTCGTCCGACACCATCGACGCTTCATCCACTATATAAATAGTATTTTCCGATAAATTCTGGCTGGGTACAAAATCAAAATCAATGCTTACCGCCTGTTTTTTGCGATATATTCTTTTGTGAATAGTAAAAGCTTTCTTTCCCGAATAATTACTGATCACCTTGGCAGCTCTTCCGGTAGGAGCCAGCAAAACCGATTTCAAGCCTACGTGAGGCAGCGCTTTTACCAGAGAAGCAATAATGGTTGTTTTTCCGGTACCCGCATACCCTCTTAATAAGAAGCATTCATGTCCTTCTTTACCGGATATGAACCTCTCAAGTATCTCAAAAACATCCGTTTGCTGTTTTGTTGGGGTCTGCTTAAAATACCTCGTCAGCAGGTTACTCACATTCATCAGGTGTAAAAATGCAAATTCCTTCCAAAAAAAAATTAGTTTTGCTAAAATGAATAATAACGGAATACTCCATTTCTGTGATAAAGACTTTTCAGCCTTACAGGCAGAAGATTGCGAACTGCTGTTCAGGATAAGCACAGGCAGGCTCTCCTACGCCATTATCGACAAGCAGAAAAGTAATCTTAAAGCACTGTTTGATACAGTTTTACTACACCCGCTTGCCGATACCATCCGCGAATTGTTTATAGCTCACCCTTACCTTGACTATCATTTTCAGCAGGTGAAGATTGCGGCAGAGACCTTTAACTTTATTTTTATACCCTCAGAACTTTTTTCCAAAGAAAATCTTCCTGTTTATCAAAACTTCGTTACATCAACTTTGCCAGTAACATTCGCTGCAAATGAAATTCATGAAACGGGGCTCACTACGGTAGCGTCAGTCGGCGAAACTCAGATTTCCGCGCTTTCAGGTAAATATCCGGGAGCCAAAATATTTTCCCAGGCCGACGCTTTAATTAAAGGAGGTCATAAATATTATTCAGAAGGAAGCACCCTTATTCTTCAGTTTAACACCGGAACTTTCGAAGCATTACTTCTGTCGGGCAGTGAAATCATTTTTTATAATATCTTTTCTGCACCCACAGCAGACGACTTCAATTACTTTCTGCTTCTTATCATCCGGCAACTGGGTTTAGAGGAATCTGATACATCTGTAATTCTTTCGGGAGAAACCGAAAAATACAATGGGAATTTCAGAAGGGCCTCTAAATACTTCAGCAACATTCAGTTTGCCGACAGCACCCGGCTTTTTAGTTACCCGGAAGCACTCAGTCCCGTTCCGGTTCACCAGTTTTTTTCCCTGTTAAGCTTAAGCCTATGCGAATAATCAGCGGCAAATTAAAGGGAATCCGCTTAAATCCTCCGCCAGGTCTTCCTGTCAGACCTACAAAGGATATGGCTAAGGAAGCTCTGTTTAACATATTAAATAACCTGTTCGACTTTGAACAGATCAAAGTACTCGATCTGTTCAGTGGAACGGGAAGCTTATCCGTG
>JAATFW010000355.1 GCA_015654985.1 Sphingobacteriales bacterium
ATCGGAATATTGCAAATGTCTGTGTACATTCTGATATGAATATGCTGAGCGTACTCGATTATTCTGTGAATGTTTTAAAGGTGAAGCATGTAATTGTAGCGGGCCATTATGGCTGCGGCGGGGTGGCTGCGGCAATGAGCAGAAAACAATATGGTGTTATTGACAACTGGCTGAGACATATAAAGGATGTTTACAGGCTTCACTCACATGAACTTGATCTTATTACAGATCCTGAAGTGCGTGCCGACAGACTGGTTGAACTCAATGTAATTGAGCAGGTGTTTAACCTGTGTAAAACGACCATTATTCAGAATGCCTGGAAAGAACGCGAAGATCTTGAAGTGCATGGCTGGGTAGTTGATATCCGTACGGGACTGGTAAAAGATCTGAAAGTAAGTTGCAGTAATACAGATAATCTGAGTAAAGTATTTGCTTTGGATTCAGCAACTCCTTCACATTAGGGCAAGAGCAGCCGGCTCGTGTTGCAATGGAGCATCGGGGAAAGCTTATTGTCAGTTCCGGCTGCTTAAAAAGAGGCTGTATTAATTATAAGTAAAAGCGCGGTTTTTTAGATTGTGAAAGTCGCAATAAAGGGCTTTTTTTAGAGAATAAAGCCCCGGTTTTCATGTAAAAGCCGGGGCTTTATTGAGATTTTTGCAATTCAAAAGAAGCAATTTCGACTTATGAGACAGCCTCGTATTCTTCAATCGGAGGGCAGGAACAGATCAGTGTCCGGTCGCCATGCGTATCATTTACACGGCCGACAGAAGGCCAGAATTTATGATCTGATACATAAGGCAAGGGGAAGGCAGCCTTTTGCCGGCTGTATGGCCTGTCCCAGTTATCTCCCGTTACTACAAAGGCAGTATGGGGGGCATTCTTTAGAGGATTATTAAGCTTATCAGCTTTTCCGCTTTCCACATCTTCTATTTCTTTACGGATAGCGATCATTGCATCGCAGAACCTGTCGAGCTCATGCTTAGGTTCTGATTCTGTTGGTTCGATCATCAGGGTACCTGCCACCGGGAAAGAAACAGTAGGGGCATGAAATCCGTAATCCATCAGCCTCTTGGCAATGTCGGTAACTTCAATACCAAAGTTTTTGAAAGCACGGCAGTCGAGGATCATCTCATGAGCGCATCTTCCCTGACTTCCTGTGTACAGAACAGGATAATACTTTTCAAGCCGCGATTTAATATAGTTTGCATTCAGAATAGCATACCGCGTGGCATTGCTAAGTCCTTCAGCCCCCATCATTGCAATATAAGCATGGGAGATCAGCAGGATAGAAGCAGAGCCCCAGGGTGCCGACGATACAGCGGGAATAGACTTTTCTTTATGGATGTCTACGACAGAATGACCGGGAAGATAAGATACCAGGTGTTTTGCCACCCCGATCGGCCCCATGCCGGGACCGCCCCCGCCATGTGGGATACAGAACGTTTTATGAAGATTCAAATGGCATACATCGGCCCCTATGGCAGCAGGGCTCGTGAGTCCGACCTGTGCATTCATATTAGCTCCGTCCATATAAACCTGGCCGCCATTACTGTGAATGGTTTCAACGATCTCTATAATAGATTCTTCAAACACACCGTGGGTAGAAGGATAGGTAACCATCAGGCAGGCCAGGGTATCTTTATACTCTTCAGCTCTTGCCTTTAAATCGTTCACGTCAATATTTCCGTTTGCATCGCATTTAACCACCACTATTTTCATTCCGGCCATAGCGGCAGAAGCAGGATTGGTTCCATGTGCAGAAGAAGGGATGAGCGCGACATTGCGATGCTGGTTGCCCTGGTCTGCATGGTAGGCCCTGATGACCATCAGTCCGGTATATTCTCCCTGCGCTCCGGCATTAGGCTGCATACTCATGGCGGCAAAACCAGTTATTTCGCAGAGCCAATTATTTAGCTCATCAATAACCTGCATATATCCACCGGTCTGATCGGTAGGTGCAAAAGGATGCATTTTGCTGAATTCGGGCCAGGTAACAGGCATCATCTCTGAAGTAGCATTCAGCTTCATCGTACATGAGCCCAGAGGGATCATAGAATGGCAGAGCGAAAGATCTTTTGCTTCAAGAGATTTTATATAGCGGAGCATCTCATGTTCTGAATGATGCGTATTAAAAACAGGATGCGTAAGAAAGGCAGTCCGGCGTTCCAGCCCGGCAGGGATACAAGTCTGCAGAGAGCCTTTTATGCCGCTGATGTCAACATCATTACTATTTTTAGCTTTTACCTTCGCAAAAAAGCGAATGATCGTTTTAATATCCTCAAATGTGGTCGTCTCGTCTGTCGTGATAGAAATTACTGATCCTTTATAATTGAGGTTCATCCCGTTGTTCAGGGCCTCTGCATGAAGCGGCCCCGACAGTTCGCCGGGATCAAAACGAATCGTATCGAAGAATGATGCGTTTTTCTGTTGATAGCCAAGGGCATTCAAAGATCCGGCCAGTAATACTGCCATGCCGTGAATTCGTTGAGCAATAGCTTTCAGTCCTTCCGGGCCATGCCAGGCAGCGTACATGCCTGCCATAATAGCAAGCAGGGCCTGTGCGGTACATATGTTCGATGTAGCCTTGTCACGGCGGATATGCTGTTCGCGGGTCTGAAGCGCCATTCTCAAAGCATAATTTCCTTCAGAATCTATTGTGACACCGATAATGCGGCCAGGCATCGAGCGTTTATATTCTTCCTTAGTCGCAAAATAAGCTGCGTGAGGACCTCCGAAACCCATGGGAATCCCAAACCGTTGCGTTGAACCTACCACAATATCGGCGCCCCATTCTCCCGGGGGAGTTAACAGGCAAAGGCTCAGAATATCTGCAACTACCGTTAGTTTAATCGCTTTCCCGTGAGCCCTGGCGGCAAATTCCTCATAATTATAAACGGTCCCGTTTCCTGAAGGGTATTGAACGATGGCGCCAAACATCGAGTCGTTAAGTTCAATCGTTTGATGATCACCAATAAGCAGCTCAATACCAAAGGGGGCGGAGCGGGTCTTTAAAACATCAATAGTCTGCGGGAAGAGTTCCTCTGAAACAAAGAATACTTTAGCCTGCTGGTTTTTGCGGAGATTAAACTGCATCAGCATAGCCTCAGCAGCGGCTGTACCTTCATCAAGAAGAGAGGCATTGGCAATTTCCATCCCCGTGAGGTCGATCACCATTGTCTGGAAATTAAGTAAAGCCTGTAACCTTCCCTGTGATACTTCGGCCTGATACGGGGTATACTGGGTATACCATCCCGGATTCTCAAATATATTCCGGAGAATAACAGGAGGGGTGATGGTATCATAATAACCCTGTCCGATAAGCGATTTAAAAACCTTGTTCTTTGAAGCAACCTGTTTAAGGTTATTCAAATAATCAAATTCAGTTTTTGGCGCCGGAAGGTTCATTTCCTGCTTCAGCCGGATCTGTTGAGGAATGGTTTGCTCAATCAGCTCGTCAAGAGAATTTGAACCCGTTACTGCCAGCATTTCAGAAGTTTCCTGACTGTCGGGAGAGATATGCCGTGATTCAAATTTTTCTTTGAAATCAATATTTAAATCCATGAAATTGAAGAATAATAAGATTTTGCAAAGGTAGGAATTTAGTATCAGGTATCAAGTATCGAGTATCAAGTATCGAGTATCAAGTAGCAACTATCTGAACATGCGCATATGCATCCAGTCCTGATACCTGATACTAGTATCAAGATACTAACCTGATACTAAAACACTAAACTGCCAGTTGCCTCAAATACATCTGTATCGTATTCTCAAGCCCAAGGTAAAGGGCATCGCAGATGAGGGCATGTCCGATGCTCACTTCCAGTAAGCCGGGTACATGCATGGCGAAAAATTTCAGGTTATGAAGATCAAGATCATGACCGGCATTTAAACCTAAGCCTGCCTGCTGAGCCATTTTTGCCGCTTCGATATAGGGTATCACAGAGCTTTCCCTGTTTTTCAGATAGCTGGTGGCATAGCCCTCGGTATAAAGTTCAACACGGTCGGTTCCGGTGGTCGCAGCAGCTTCTATCATTGCCGGGTCAGAATCTACAAATATGGATACCCGTATTCCGCTTTCTTTAAATACTGAAATAATGTCTTTCAGATACTCCTGATGCTCAATGGTATCCCACCCATGATTTGAAGTGATCTGGCCGAGGGCATCCGGCACGAGGGTAACCTGTGCTGGTTTATTATCAAGTACGAGGTTTACAAACTTTTTCTCCTGGCAGTTTCCCTCTATATTCAGTTCTGTTGTAATAACGCTTTTGAGATCGTACACATCCCTGTACCGGATATGACGTTCGTCGGGACGCGGATGAACGGTAATTCCCTGCGCTCCGAACCGTTCACAATCTAACGCAGCTTTAACAAGATCGGGGTTGTTGCCGCCACGTGAATTGCGCAGGGTAGCAATTTTATTAATGTTTACAGAAAGTTTGGTCACGTTTACAAGTTATGAATTATAAATTATGGGTTATGAATGATAAATTATGAGTTATGTAATCCACTCATAACTCATAATCCATCACTTATAACTCTCTTAGTACCTGTATTGTTCCGGTTTATACGGACCTTCAGGACTAACACCAATATATTCAGCCTGGTGAGGGTCTAACACATCCAGTTCTACACCGATTTTGGCTAAGTGCAGGCGGGCAACTTTTTCGTCGAGATACTTCGGCAGCGTGTAAACCTTGTTTTCATACTTGCCGGGATTGGTCCATAGCTCTATCTGGGCAAGGGTCTGATTGGTGAAAGAATTCGACATTACAAAAGAAGGATGACCTGTAGCGCAGCCGAGATTTACAAGACGGCCTTCGGCAAGAATAATCACATCTTTACCGTCAATATTGTACTTATCTACCTGAGGTTTGATCTCAATTTTAGTGTGCCCGTAATTTCCGTTAAGCCACGCCATGTCGATCTCATTATCGAAGTGACCGATGTTACAAACAATGGCTTTATCTTTCAGAAGCTTAAAGTGCTCTCCGCGAACGATGTCGCAGTTTCCGGTGCAGGTAACCACAATGTCGGCTTCCTTAATGGCTGTAAGGAGTTTTTTTACTTCAAAACCTTCCATAGCGGCCTGTAATGCACAAATGGGGTCTATTTCAGTAACGATGACACGTACTCCGGCACTGCGCAATGATTCTGCCGAACCCTTACCTACGTCGCCATATCCGCAAACTACAGCTACCTTGCCGGCCATCATTACATCGGTAGCGCGGCGGATGGCATCAACAAGAGATTCGCGGCATCCGTATTTATTATCGAATTTTGATTTGGTTACAGAGTCGTTTACGTTAATGGCAGGTAAGTGAAGAGTCCCGTTCTTCATACGTTCGTAAAGGCGATGAACACCTGTGGTCGTTTCTTCAGACAGGCCTTTGATACCGGCGATCAGTTCAGGAAATTTGTCGAATACCATATTGGTAAGATCGCCCCCGTCATCAAGGATCATGGTTAAAGGCCGGCGTTCTTTGCCGAAGTACAGAGTTTGTTCAATACACCAGTCGAATTCTTCGGCACTCATGCCTTTCCAGGCGTAAACAGGAATACCGGCGGCGGCAATAGCAGCGGCGGCGTGGTCCTGTGTTGAAAAAATATTACACGACGACCAGGTTACTTCAGCGCCAAGTTCCGTCAGCGTTTCAATCAGCACTGCTGTTTGAATGGTCATGTGCAGGCAGCCTGCTATCCGGGCGCCTTTTAAAGGTTTTGAGGGGCCATACTCGGCGCGGAGCGACATAAGTCCGGGCATTTCTGCTTCGGCCAGTTCAATCTCTTTTCGTCCCCATTCTGCAAGGGAGATGTCCTTCACTTTGTAAGGAATGTACGTTGTCTCTACTGATGACATAGTTAAAAAATTTTTAAATGTCTGCAAAAATACCTCATTGGCAGATGAATATCAAACATTTAAAAGACTCTTCTGTAAGATGACAGAGGATTGATTGACAAATAATTTACATCTGCATGTTTTAAATTCGGCCGCATAGCCTTATTTTTGCAAGTATTAGCTTTGAAAATTAATTGATATGTATCCGGAATATTTAGTAGCCCCGATGAGGGAAGAACTTACCCAGGTTGGCTTCCAGGAACTTACAACGCCAGAGGAAGTAGATGAAACACTCAAATCAGAAGGAACTGTATTTGTAGTGGTTAATTCGGTTTGCGGCTGTGCGGCGGCAAATGCACGTCCTGCTGCCAGAATAGCTGCGCAAAGTACAAAACACCCGGACAAACTTGTAACAGTTTTTGCCGGCATGGAGAAAGAGGCAGTAGATAAAGCCAGAAGTTATATGCTTCCTTATCCTCCGTCTTCTCCTTCTATGGCTCTTTTTAAAGATGGAAAGCTGGTCCATATGATCGAGCGTCATCAGATTGAAGGCCGTCCTGCTCAAATGATTGCTGATAATCTGGCAAGTGCATTTGAAGTGTATTGCTAAGTCTGTTTCAATCAGCATTGATTGGAA
>JAATFW010000055.1 GCA_015654985.1 Sphingobacteriales bacterium
GCTATTATGCAGCTCGAACAGCAGTTAGGGTACGAAAACCTCTACAACCTGGAAGGGGGCATCCTGGCATGGAAGGAGAAGTTCGACCCGAATATGCCTGTCTATTAATACCCGCAACCCAATAACAGGAACAAAACACTGGTTACAGGAAGAAGCAGAAACCCATGGCAGCGTTCTGTAACCAGTGTCATTTGTTAATTATCTGCACCAAATCTGATAGTCCCGCATATCTTATTTAAATGGCCAAAAAAATACTGCTTAATATCTTTTATAACCTGGCGCTTATTGTTTTAATATTCTGCCTCGTGTGGAGCATAGGCCATCATTTCTACATGCTGTCGGCCGCAGCCTTATTTTCGGCAGCCCTGATCGTTTTCTTTAAAATACGCCTGATAAAAGAGGTAAAGGAGCCGGGCAAAAAGCGCAGATAACCCCCGTACTGCACAAAACCTGCTGAAAATTATTTATCCTCTGTTTTTTTACTGTCGCGGAATTCATTAAAAGAGGTCTTTATATATAAAGCAAGGTCATAATCATTCCACTTCCTGATCTGCTCCACGGCAGGCATATACTGATCACGAAAATCCGTTAGTTCCTCGTCTTTAATGGGGACTGTTTTTTTGATCACCAGGTCATTGAACCGCTGGCTCACTTCCTGGTAATCAAGCTCACGCCCGGCATATTCGTTAAACCTGCGCGCCCGTTTGGCAGTTTTACCAAAAAGCTCATTAATTGCCGAAAGCGGATGAACGATAGCAGCCAGCACCGGGGGCTTGCCGTTATAATACACCCCCTGGCTCCGGTACGCATCTTTTATCCCCTGTAATTCATTCTTCAGTGATTTTCCATTAACAATCACCTCGTCGAGCTGGGTAATGGGGATCAGGTAAACGATAGCATCTTTAAAATCTGAAACAATAATAGATTTTGCGGTATAACCGGGGGCTGAAATTTCGAGGGTATCGCCGGGTGAGGCAAGTATATTAAAGATCCCCATCTGGTTGCTGGCGACAGTAAACGTACTTCTTTTATCCTGGATCAGCGCGCCGCTTATCCTGACATTGCTGCCCAGTTTTAAGACCGCTCCCTGCTGCGTTTTAATGGATTGCGCAGAGGCATCCGACAAACTCAGGAGAACTAACGTGAACGCTATTACAGGAATAAATTTTATACAAAACATAAATTTTGCTAATCTAAATTATATTTATGCAAAACTCCGGCTTTTAACCAAATTTAACATAAACCGCGCCAAAGTGTATTAGGGTAACAAATACAGCAGATATATCGAATAAGTTGTATCTTTGGCACATGCTTAAATCCATGACTGGCTATGGTATAGCCTCCAGTGATTATGCTAACGCAAAATATACTGTTGAGATCAAATCGCTCAACAGCAAATTTCTTGAGCTTGCATTAAAACTTCCCAAAGTATTTTCGGATAAGGAACTGATCATCCGGAATGACTGCAGCAAACAGATTGAGCGCGGCAAGGTAAATCTTACATTTACTATTGAATATCCTGATACAGGGAAAAAAGTAGCAGCCATTGATAAAGTTCTTCTTAAGCTTTATTACAATCAGTTAAAATTGGCAGCAGAAGAGTTAAATGACAACGGTACCAATCTGCTTCAGTTAGCTTTAACTTTCCCCGACGTAATTAACTACGAAGAAGATACCGTATCCGAAGAAGAGTGGCAGCATCTGTATACTACTTTTTCAGCGGCTATGGAAAGCTTTCAGACCTTCAGAAAGGATGAAGGGGCTGTTCTTCAAAAAGACCTGGTATTACGCATCACGAACATCATGGATTCGCTGAAACTGGTTGAAGAACAGGATCCCAAACGCCTGCCGGTGATCCGCGAGCGCCTGGCACAGCTTTTGGATGAATATGTCGGCAAAGAAAATACCGATCAGAACCGCCTCGAACAGGAACTTATCTTTTATATCGATAAACTCGATGTTACAGAAGAGAAGATCCGGCTTAAAAGCCATTGCGATTATTTTCTTGAAGCCCTGAAATCATCTGATGCAAACGGCAAAAAGCTTGGATTTATCTCCCAGGAGATAGGCCGGGAAATTAACACGATGGGTTCAAAAGCAAACGATGCGCAGATCCAGCAGATAGTAGTAAGGATGAAGGAAGAGCTTGAAAAAATAAAAGAGCAACTGTTAAATGTACTTTAACACTTAAAGACATCCCTTTTCTAAACACACATTCCACACATATATATGATTCAGGGCAAACTTATAATATTCTCGGCACCATCGGGAGCAGGAAAAACAACAATAGTTCATTATCTGCTTAAAAAGATCCCTGAGCTATCGTTTTCCATATCGGCAACAACGAGGGAATCGCGGGGTACCGAGATGCATGAAAGAGATTATTACTTTATCAGTAAAGAGAATTTTCTTCATAAAGTAGCCAAACACGAGTTCGTGGAATTTGAAGAAGTATATTCAGGAACATTTTACGGCACCCTCCGCTCTGAGATCCAGAGGATCTGGAATGAAGGAAAACACGTAGTGTTCGACATTGACGTACAGGGAGGTTTACGCCTGAAAAAGAAATTCGGCGATAAGGCCCTTGCCATCTTTGTTCAGCCGCCGTCCCTCGAAGTACTGATCCAGCGCCTTGCAGGCAGGGGCACCGACAGTGCCGAAAAACTTAAAGAACGCATAGCCAAAGCAGGAAAAGAATTAACATTCGCCAAACAGTTTGATATTATATTGCCTAATTTTGATCTGCAAACCGCCTGCAGCGAAGCAGAGGAAATTGTGAGGAATTTTATAGGTAAATAATATTTTGGAGGTATCTTAATGAAAATCGGCCTGTTCTTTGGTTCTTTCAATCCCATTCATGCCGGGCACCTCATCATTGCCAGTTACCTGGCCCACTATACCGGCCTGGATAAAGTATGGCTGGTAGTATCTCCCCACAATCCCCTTAAAGACAGGAATGCGCTGATCAACATGTACGACCGGCTTGAAATGGCGCGCCTGGCCACCGACCAGGCTGCAGACATCGTGGTAAGCGATGCCGAATTCAGGCTTCCCCAGCCTTCATACACCATCGATACCCTGACGCATTTACAGGAGCGCTATCCCGCGCACCAGTTTTCACTGATCATGGGCTCGGATAATCTTGCCTCCTTCAAAAAATGGAAGAACTATGAGCTGATCCTCCGCGACTACCGCATTTACGTATACCCCCGTCCGGGATATGAGGGCAGCGATCTCTCCGGGCATCCTTCAATAACCTTTACAGACACCCCCCTTATGGAAATTTCGTCTACTTTTATCCGTAAATCAATAAAAGAGGGGAAAAATGTACAGTTTTTTGTTCCCGATGCCGTACTCAGCTTTATAGAATCAAAAAGCTTATACCGCTGAAAGCTTTATTTCTCCTTCCGCCATCCAACAGTTTCTTTTAAATAAACGTCTATCAGCTCAAGGTCGACCACGTCATTGATGTACCCGATATGCATATCAGGCCTTATAATTAAAACCTTTCTGCCCTCTTCTTTTATTTCAAAGCAGTCAAAGACATGCTGGTTACGTGCAGATGGCGGCAAATAGTAAAAATTTAACTGAAAGGGATAGGTTGATTTTATCCATTTGGCAAGCAGGTAAAGATCGCGCTGACCCAGCAATCCTATTACCAGCAGAATAAAACCGGGTTTGGAACACCAGGCATGCAAGTCTGTATGTTCCTGAAGTTTTTCATCAAACAAGGGTAAAAAGGGAAGCCTGTCGCCGGCCCTCACCTTACCCTGCCGGCCATGATGCACAGACAGGCGGCTACCCCTGTAATGGATCGCCGTTTGCGAAATACGGCTGAATACTTTTGCAGAAACGTTTTTATTCTTCCAGTACCACTGGACAATTTTCGGCAGCAGCCAGTTCCTTATTTTTCGAAGAAGCCGGTTTTGGGTAACTGCCAGGGTAAAGAGCCTGTCGGTTGTTTTCAGGAGGGCCCTGGCAACCGGCATCCGCTCCGAAGCATACGATTCGAGAATAGCACCATTGTATTCGTTCTTTATCACGCCGCTAAGCTTCCAGGCAAGGTTATAGGCGTCCTGTAAACCGGTATTCATTCCCTGCCCTCCCACAGGCGAATGGATGTGGGCAGCATCGCCTATCAGGAAACAACGCCTGTTTCTGAACCGTTCCGCCATCCGGTGATGAAGCTGGTATGTTGAAAACCAGGTGCAGCTTTCCTCCTGTAACGGGAAACCAAGGGTATAGGTGAGATAAGGCCTGATATCTTCAAACCCTGCAGATCCCCTGTTCTTTAATGTTTCAGGGAGGATCCCGATAAAACGGTAAGTACCGGCCCTGAGGGGGAAAATACCGGCAAACCCTTCATCCTTCAGAAATATCCGTACATTTTCAAGTCCGGGGCCTTCTTTTAAATGAAGGTCGGCCAGGTAAAAGCGGTTCAGATAGGTACCCCCCGAAAAGCCTGTTCCAAGGTTTTTCCTGATCCTGCTTGAAGCTCCGTCGGCAGCAATGAGCCAGTCGCAGCTGATCGTTCTTTCCAGCCCGTCCTGCTTCACGCTTACCACCGCCTTTTCATCAGAAAGGGTAACATCTGTCAATTCGGTATTCCAGTAAACGGGGCAGGCTTTAGATGTAAGAAAATCAAGCAGGATGCGCTCCGTCCTGCTCTGTTCAAGGGTAAGAACATAAGGAAAAGGAGTAATGCTTTTGCCGGGCGATGTCAGATCAAGATGCATTATTTCCCCGGCATCTTCATGGACGGTCAATCCCTCTATGATATTCCCCTCTTTCAGGGCAATCTGATCGAGGCCTAACTGCCTGAAGATCTCCATGGAGCGCGGCTGCACAGTCAGGGCACGCGACTCGCGGGTGAGCTCCGTTTTAGAATCAATAATAACGGGCTGCAAGCCGAACCTGAGCAACTGCGCAGCCATCATTAAACCCGAGGGACCGGCCCCGGAAATTAATACAGAGGTATGAGGAGGCAACGA